>CABQLK010000020.1 GCA_902465015.1 uncultured Collinsella sp. | reverse complement strand
GATGCAAAATACCAGTTAATAGAGCTCCATCCCAAATTGACTACCCTTAAACCATGGAGAGAGGTCTGCAATTTATGCAGTTGATTGGCTGTTGAGGGTGGCAACGCCGCCTCGATAGGGTAACCTCATTGATTGGTTTCGCGACAGCAACATAACGGTAATGTCGCGGAAACACGGCGAGTCTAAGCTATGACTCGTTCGTTAGTAATCAACACCGCTTCTCACGCGGTGCCGATACGAAGGGAGTTCCGTATGGCCGAACTTACTGACCGCTTCGGGACCATGGTGTTCTCTGAGGAAGTCATGAAGGACTACCTCCCCAAGGACATTTGGAAGCGCCTTGCTGCAACCCTCGAGGGCGGTGAGCCGCTCGACCTGGATGTGGCCAACGCCGTTGCCCATGCCATGAAGGTCTGGGCCATCTCCAAGGGCGCGACGCACTACGCACATTGGTTCCAGCCTCTTTCGGGCATTACTTCCGAGAAGCACGACAGCTTCCTGGAGCCCAACCACGACGGCACCGCCATTACCAAGTTTACGGGCAAGAACCTCATCCAGGGCGAGCCGGACGCCTCCAGCTTCCCCAACGGCGGCCTGCGCGCCACCTTCGAGGCCCGTGGCTACACCGCTTGGGATCCCACCAGCCCCGCCTTTATCAAGGACGATGTCCTGTGCATCCCCACGGCTTTCTGCTCCTACACGGGCGAGGCCCTGGACAAGAAGACCCCGCTGCTGCGTTCCATGACCGCGCTCTCGCGTGAGTCTAAGCGCGTTTTGGCGCTGTTCGGTAAGACCCCCAAGAAGGTCGTTCCTTCCGTGGGCGACGAGCAGGAGTACTTCCTGATCAAGAAGGACGCTTACCGCAAGCGCAAGGACCTGGTCATCACCGGCCGCACCCTCTTTGGTGCTGCTCCATGCAAGGGCCAGGAGCTCGAGGAGCACTACTTTGGCGCTATCCGCCCCACCGTCTCGGCCTACATGAAGGACCTGGACGATGAGCTGTGGGCGCTCGGCATTCCCGCCAAGACCAAGCACAACGAGGTCGCTCCCTGCCAGCATGAGCTCGCCCCTGTCTATGGCGAGGTCAACGAGGCCATCGACCAGAATCTGGTCATGATGGAGAAGATGAAGCTCATCGCCTCCCGCCACGACTTGGTCTGCCTACTGCACGAGAAGCCCTTCGAGGGCATTAACGGTTCGGGCAAGCACAACAACTGGTCGCTTGGCACCGAGTCCGAGAATCTGCTCGATCCGGGCGACACCCCGCTCGACAACCTGCAGTTCATCGTCTTCCTCACCGCGGTGATTGAGGCCGTCGATAACTATCAGGAGCTCCTGCGTGCCTCCGTTGCCTCGGCCGGCAACGATCATCGTCTGGGCGCCAACGAGGCTCCTCCGGCGATTATGTCCATCTTCCTGGGCGACCAGCTTACCGAGGTTGTCGAGAAGATCATCGATGGCAAGGCTTCCGTCCATGCCACGCGCGGCGTGCTCGACCTGGGCGCCGATACCCTGCCCAAGCTGATGCAGGACAACACCGACCGCAACCGCACCTCCCCGTTCGCCTTTACCGGCAACAAGTTCGAGTTCCGTGCCTGCGGCTCCGAGCAGAACGTCTCCGACTCCAATCTGGTGCTCGATGCTGCCGTGGCCAAGTCGCTCAAGTCCTTCGCCGACGCACTCGAGGGTACGCCCGAGGATAAGTTCCAGGACGCCGCGCTCGAGTACTGCAAGAAGGTCCTGACTGACCACCAGCGCATCCTGTTCTCCGGCGACGGCTACTCCGACGAGTGGCCCGTTGAGGCCGAGAAGCGCGGCCTTGCCAACAACAAGACCACGGCCGATGCCCTGCCCGCCTTTGTTTCCGATAAGGCTATCGCGCTCTTTGAGGAGACGGGCGTCCTGACCAAGGCCGAGGCTCAGTGCCGCTACGACTGCAAGCTCGAGAAGTACAACAAGCTCATGAACATCGAGGCTACCACGATGGTTCGCGAGGCGCGTCGTACCTATCGCCCGGTCATTACCGCCTATGCCACCAAGGTCGCTAAGGGCCTTGAGACTATCCGCGCCGCCGGCGCCGAGGCCGCCATGCAGTGTGAGCAGAATACGCTCAACAAGCTTTGCAACGGCATCACCACCATCAACGACTCCATCAAGGCGCTCGACGCCGTGCATCAGAAGGCTGAGGGCCTCGATGGTCAGGAGCAGGCCAACGTCTACGCGCACGAGGTCGTTCCCGCTATGGATGCGCTGCGTGCTGCCGTGGATGCCATGGAGGAGATCGTGGCCGCCGACTACTGGCCGGTCCCGACCTACGACGACATCCTGTTCTACGTGTAGAGCGTAACTGACATATCGTCACGGTATTGAGCCGGGGTCCGCATCATGCGGGCCCCGGCTTTTTGATTGCGAAGGACGCTTTGAAGCCCGTTTTGCCGCCGACTTGCCTAGGTATAAAGGGTTGTGGACAAAAAACGTCAAATATGAGTACTGTCACAAGTCCTGTAGCATTATCTATTTACAAAATATGGGTTGTTACGCAACATATGTCCAAGTACATAGCTGATAAACGCCTGCAATTCTTCCGCCGTAGGACCCCTGGCGTCTAAATCGCCTTCTGATGGCATGAAATCGCTGTTACTAAATTGGTAACAGTACTCATATTTGCTATTTTTTGCCCACAGGCCTTGCGATGATGCCGGGATTCGCACCCTGTCGGGTTCGAATCCCGACGCATGGGTAGCAAAAAGCCCGCCACCGAATTGGTAACGGGCTTCTCAGATTTTGTGGTGCCCCCAGCGGGATGTCCGCGTGCGGCTGGCGCCGCCCGCCTTCGCTGCGTCGCTTCGCTCCTTGCGTGCTGCGCTGGAAAACGCTTCGCGTTTCCTCAGCTCCGCACCCTGTCGGGTTCGAATCCCGGCGTTGGGGAAGAAAAAAGCCCGTCACCGAATTGGTAACGGGCTTCAGATTTCAAATGGTGCCCCCAGCGGGATTCGAACCCGCGATATCCACCTTGAAAGGGTGGCGTCCTTGGCCGCTAGACGATGGGGACAGCGGGAAAGAGTATAGCAGACTTTTTTGCCGGCGCGTATATCGTTGGCAAACTGGAAAACCACCACAAAGGTGCCTGTCCCCTTTGTGGTTGTGAGGTGCTAGGGGAGGAGCTTCATGGCGGCGTCGTGGGCGGCGTGCTCGTAGGTGTCGTCGAGGGGCTTGAGCGGCAGCAGGGCGGCGGCCTGTGCATCGCCGCGGCGCTCGAGGGCGTGCGCGATGAGCCAGTCGGCGAGCTCGGGGTTCTTGGGCAGCGCCGGGCCATGCAGGTACGTGCCGATGACGCCCTTGTAGATCAGACCCTCGAAGCCGTCGTCTCCGTTGTTGCCGGTGCCCGTGACGGCGGACGTTCCAAGCGGCGTGGCGTCGGCGTCGAGCAGAGTGCGGCCACCGTGGTTCTCGAATCCCACAAAGGGCTCAGGTGCCAGATCGGTTTTGACGGCTACGTTGCCGATCAGGCGGTCGGAGCCGCGTACGGTTTCGGCGGCAATGACGCCCAGGCCCTCAATGCGATCGTCGCCCATGTAGTACGAACGGCCGAGCAGCTGATAGCTGCCACAGATGGCAAGCAGTGTGCCGCCGTCCTCAACATAGGCCGCGACCTTGTCTTTTTGGGCGAGCAGCTCGTGTGCCACGGCTAGCTGGTCGCGGTCGGAGCCACCGCCCATCATGACGATATCGGCATCGGTCAAATCAAGCGTTTCGCCCATACGGACCTCGTCTACACGCACGGGAATGCCACGCCAGACGCAGCGGCGCTCGAGCGCGATAACATTGCCGCCGTCACCGTAGAGGTTAAGGGCATCGGGATACAGGTAGACGATGCGCAGCGGGCGCGAAAGCTCGACTGGTACGATGCCGACAGGAAGAGCGCTGCCGTCGGCACGGGCTACGGCGCGCCCGGCAACAGCGTCGGCGGCAGCGCCTTTCAGCCCGTCGAGCTCCTTGACCAGCGGCGGGAAGGCCGTGTAGTTAGCGACGGCGTAGAAAGTGTCGCCGGCAGCCTCGTCTGCCACGGCGCCAATTGCCTGGGCGACGTCCGAGATTATCGCGGCATCGATGCCGGCGTACTTGAGGCGTACCTGCATGTCGTGCGCACGCGTGCCTCCGGCAAAGGCGACAAGACCCGGCGTGCCGGCGATGCGCTCAAAGTCGACGTCGTAGATCCACGATACATCGTGTCCGTCGGCGTCGTTGTCGTTGAGGAAGAAAGCGCAGAGTCTGCCGCCCGCCGTCTTAATGGACTGGATCTGTCGATCGAAGCCTACGGGATTCTTGGCCAGGTTGGCCTCGACGGTGCGGCCGGCGATATCCCAGCGGCCCATGCGTCCGCCGGCGGGGACGTATGCATCGAGCGTGGGCTGCAGGTGCGCCGTATCCACGCCTAACTCATGTGCGGCAAAGAATGCAGCGGCAACGTTGTAGACCATGTACAGGCCGTTGTAGCGCGTGGCGATGTGTACGGCAGCCGCGTCGGACGCAGATCCAAAGACCAGGTCAAAGCCGTAGCCGTCGCAGCCGAGCTCCACGCCCGTCACACGGCGGACCAGTGCGGGGCGTGCCCAACCGCACGAGGGGCAATGGTAGGCGCCGAGTTGACCATACTGCACATAGTCGTACTCCAACGGGGCGTTGCACTGCGAGCAAAAGCGCGAGTCGCTAATACGGTCGGACTCGGTGTTGGTGGCGCCGTCGATGCCAAAGGCGATGCTTGCATTGGGAACGCGTGCGGCGATCGCGGCACACAGCGGGTCGTCTGCGTTGTAGATGAGCGTTGTCGTTGGAGAGAGCTCCAACGCATGGGCGATGACGTCTTGGGTATGGTCGATCTCGCCATAGCGATCCAGCTGGTCACGGAACAGGTTGAGCAGCACGAAGTACGTCGGCTTGAGCTTGGGCAGAACGCGTACGGTGTAAAGCTCATCGCACTCAAAAACGCCCACGCGCTTGCCGCCGCCGGCTCGCTTGAGGCCGCTGCGGGCCTCGAGCAGAGCACCCACCACACCGGGCTCCATATTGTTGCCGGCACGGTTGCACACCACGGTAGCGCCGCTGGCGGCAACGGCGTCGGCGATGAGGTTGGAGGTGGTGGTCTTGCCATTAGTACCGGTGATCACCACGCTGCGGTCGACAAGGCCAGCGAGGTCGCTCAGCAGCTCGGGGTCGATCTTCATGGCGATGCGGCCGGGGAGTACGCCGCCCTGGCGCTTAAGGACGAAGCGCAGCCCCCAACGGGCGATATCGCTCGAGGTGCAGGCAAGAGATGAGCGGAGGTTCATGAAACCGTTCCTAACGTAAACGACATGGTCGGGTCGAGTGCGTCACTAAAAACCGTAGCGGCGCGCAAATTCCTGGGCAAGCTGCGACACGTCTTCGCAGGCATTGGCCCAAGGGGCAAAGTCGGGAGTGTCCGAGATAATACCGTCCGCTTCCCAAACGGCCTGGTGCGAAAGATCCCAGGGATCGTGTGGCTCGGGCCGGCAGGGAAGGTACGGTGTCTGGTACATGGGGTTCAGTAAGAAGAACGCACCGCCCTCGCAACGGTTGGCAAACTCACGCAGCGCGCGTGTCGCCGGGCGCATCTTGTTTGTTTTGAACAGCAGAATCGTGCGGGCGAGCAGATACCAAGGAGAGTTCTCGAGCGCGTCAGCCCCGATCTCTTCCTCGAGCTGGTGGGCCAGGGCAAAAAAGCCGTCCTGGTCTTCCAGGCGAGCGAGGGCGAGCAACACGGTGCCTGCGGCTCGGGTGGGGTAGCCTTCCGCCTTAAGGACGCGGCGGGCGTAGTTGGCGGCAGCACGGTAGCGGGCGCTCGCCATGCACAGCTGCGAGATGGCCTCGAGCGTATGAAGCCACCCGATAAGAGCCGGCTCGCTCACGGTAAGGTCTGCTGCGGTGACACCATCGGCCAAAACATTATTGGCCCAGTAGTGCGGGGCTTCCATGTCGAACCCGGGCACACTTTGCTGCAGGTAATCGGCCGTGGTCGCCTCAAGCTTCATCAGGTCGCCCAGGCAGGCGTCAACGGGCGTGTCGGCCAGGATGATGGCGAGCAGCTGGGCATCGAGGACATACGCATCGACGCGGACAATCTTGAGCAGCTCGTCTCGCATGTCGTCGAACAGGCGATTGCGCGTCTGCTCGAACTCCTCGTCGCTGCCCATGTCCTCGATCCGATGGAGCTCGTCGAGCAGGTGGCGGTGGACGCCGGCATAGGACAACAGCGCCTGGGCATGCTCGGTCTGCGCATACTTTTGGGGATTCGCGCTAATGTCGTTATGGACAAGCTCGCGTGCTGCATCGGTGAGCTCGGGGTGCGACGCCAGATAGGTGCGCTCCAGGTAGGCGGGGATGTAGACGCTCGGATCCATTAGAGGTCCCCTCCCTTAAATGGAAGCCCCTGCTCGGCCGCGCGCAGGATTCGTTCGTCGATCTGGGAGCGCACGATGTCGTTGGTGGCGACCCAGGCGGCAAAGCTGGCGTTGTCGGGGGCGCCCAGGCCCTCCTGCAGTACCGGCGTCGCCTCGGACAGCGCAAGTACAAGCTCGTCGGTGGAGCCCACACCCACGTTGACGCGGGCATAGACGCCATCGGGAAACTCGGTTTGGAAGTAGAGTGCCTCGGCTGCGTGCGGACACGAGCGCGCAAGGATGCGCAAGTAGTGCTCGGCACCCTCGTAGTCCAGTTCGCGCCAGGCCGCGCTCATCAGCGCGATGAGCGTCCACGGGTCCAAGTCGCGCTCCGCATCTTTGGGGCGGCGGCGCAGCGGGGTATTCGCGAGGTACGGCACGGAGTGAGCGGAGCGAAAGCGCTTGAGCTCCTCGGCGGGGTATTCGAGCTTTGCCATGGCGAGCATCGCGGTGTGGCGGACACCAGCGGGGTCGTTGGGCGCAAAGTCCAAGCTGCGATTTGCGGCTTCGAGCGACATGCGGTAGCGTCCGCTAATGAGCGCGCGCGATGCCAAGGCAGCAAGCCAGCGCAGATAGGGACGGCGCATAAGGTCGCCTGCGGCCTCGCGCTCGTAGGGGTCCTGCGCAGAGGCGATCTTGAGCGCCAGATCGTGCTCCACCTCGTCGCACTTGGACACCAGATACTGCACGTATTCCTCGTTGGATTCGGCGGTGAGTGCCGTCAGCATGCGCTGGGCATCCCAGTTGGCCGGATCGAGTGCGGCCGCCTCGCGGAGCATGTTCTCGGCAGCTGCCTCTTCTTGCTCTGCCTGGGTATCGTCAGGGATAAAGGGAATGCGGTAGTCGACAGCCTCGACCACCTTGGCAATGAGATGCCCGGCGCGGTCGCGGTCGTGCACGATGAGTGGCGCGGGGTTGCGGGTGAATTGTTCCATCAGACGCTCTACGGCGGCAGCGTCGGTGAGCGGGATATTGTCGCGGCGCAAGGCCTCAAGAACGAGGCGATGGCAATCCTCTTGAATGGGATCGAATGCCATGGGGCCTCCTTTGCTGCGGTTAGGGTTCAAATGTTTCTATATAAGGTTCTAGTTTACCCGCATGTGGCACACCGGGGGTGCCGCACTTGGACTTGCACCTTTGCACCACGAAGACGGATGTCGCACAAATGTCGGCACCTTGGACGACCGAGTGGTATCACGGTGCCGTAAACGGTCGATTTTTGGCGGCGAACGGGGCACATTTTGGAGGGGCACAGTCCTGCCCGGGATATGTGGTCAACCCTGATAAAACGTTTGCCCAGCTTGGGAGTATGAATTCCCCACAAGGGTCTTCAGGGATAGAAAAAACGTTTCATCATTATCGGCTTTAGGTGAATAACTGACCAACCAGAACGGTAAAATAGTGTTTGTCTGAGCGTTGAGACGTTTAGACATCGCGCATTGTCATCGCCGGCAACGCGCAAACCGGTCCTAACGGAGCCAATTGGGTGCTCCGTTATATACGCAAGTCTAAGAGGGGCTTGTTTAGGAGGCACAGTATGGGACGTTTTACCAATCCTCGCGATCTGTACTTTGGTGAGGGCGCTCGCCACGAGGTGAAGAACCTCAAGGGCAAGAAGGCCATCATCGTTTCTGGCGGCAGCTCTATGCGCCGCGGCGGGTTCCTGCAGGACGTTGAGGCCGACCTTAAGGAAGGCGGTTTCGAGGTCAAGCTGTTCGAGGGTGTCGAGTCCGACCCGTCCATCGAGACGGTCATGAAGGGCGCCGAGGCCATGCGCGAGTTCGAGCCCGACTGGATTATCGCCATCGGCGGCGGCTCGCCCATCGATGCCGCTAAGGCCATGTGGGTCTTCTACGAGTATCCCGAGGAGTCCTTCGATAACATCATCCAGCCGTTCAGCTTCCCCGAGCTGCGTCAGAAGGCTCACTTCTGCGCCATCTCCTCTACCTCCGGCACCGCTACCGAGGTCACTGCCTTCTCCGTCATCACCGACTACGCCAAGGGCATCAAGTACCCGCTGGCCGACTTCAACATCACTCCTGATGTCGCCATCGTCGACCCCGAGCTCACCTACACCATGCCCGCCAAGCTGTGCGCTCATACCGGCATGGACGCTCTGACCCACTGCATGGAGGCCTACGTTTCCACCTGCGCCTCTATGTTCACCGACGCCAACGCTCTGCACGGCATCCGCGAGATCGTCGAGTGGCTGCCCAAGTCCTATGCTGGCGACCATGAGGCCCGTCAGCACATGCACGAGGCTCAGTGCATCGCCGGTATCGCCTTCTCCTCGGGCCTGCTCGGCATCGTTCACTCCATGGCTCACAAGACCGGTGCAGCCTTTGAGAACGGTCACATCATCCACGGTGCTGCTAACGCCATGTACCTGGGCAAGGTCATCCAGTGGAACTCCAAGGACCCGCGTGCTGCCGAGCGTTATGCATACGTGGCCAAGGAGATCCTGCACCTTCCCGGCGAGACCAACGAGGAGCTCATCGCTGCGCTCGTCCAGAAGATCCGCGACCTCAACGACCAGCTCAACATTCCGCAGTCCATCAAGGATTACGCGAATGGCGGCGTGAAGGTCGACGCCGAGAACCCGCAGATGGTTTCCGAGGAGGAGTTCCTCGCCAAGCTGCCCGAGATCGCCGCGAACGCCGAGCAGGACGCCTGCACGCCGGAGAACCCGCGTGAGACCAAGGCTGCCGACTTCGAGAAGATCCTCAAGGCCTGCTACTACGACACCGACATCGATTTCTAATCGACTCTTGTTATCGTAATGAGGGGCTCCGCACGTATCCGTACGGAGCCCCTTTCTTTTTTAGAGAATGGGATAGTTATGGCTGCAATTTTCAATAGCCCCAGCAAGTACATCCAGGGTCCGGACGAGCTCGCCAAGCTCGGCTCCTATGTCGAGCCGCTCGGCGCTAAGGCCCTCGTCATCGTGACGCCTTCGGGCAAGAAGCGCGTCGGTGCCAAGATCGAGGGCGGCTTTGCCGAGGCCAAGGCCGAGCTGCTGTTTGAGGACTTTAACGGCGAGTGCTCCAAGGGCGAGGTCGATCGCCTGGTTGCGCTCGCTCGCGACAACGGTTGCGACATCATCGTCGGCGTCGGTGGCGGCAAGATCCTCGACACCGCGAAGGCCGTCGCCTATTACCTGGAGTCCCCGGTTATCATTTGCCCCACCATTGCCTCGACCGATGCACCGTGCTCGGCACTTTCGGTGCTTTACACCGATGACGGCCAGTTCGATAAGTACCTCTTCCTTAAGGCAAACCCCAATATCGTCCTGATGGATACGACGGTTATCGCGGCGAGCCCGGTGCGCCTGACGGTTTCCGGTATGGGCGATGCGCTCGCAACCTACTTCGAGGCCCAGGCGACGCACGATGCCGACGGCGGCACCTGCGCTGGCGGCAAGGGCGGCATGGCTGGTCTGGCGCTCGCCAAGCTCTGCTACGAGACGCTTATGGCCGATGGCGTCAAGGCCAAGGTTGCGCTGGAGAAGGGTGCGCTCACGCCTGCCGTCGAGCATATCATCGAGGCCAATACGCTGCTTTCGGGCATTGGCTTTGAGAGCTCGGGTCTCGCTGCGGCCCATGCCATCCATAATGGCTTGACGATGCTGCCCGAGTGCCACAGCATGTATCACGGCGAGAAGGTCGCCTTCGGCACCATCGTCCAGCTGGTACTCGAGGATGCCCCGACTGAGAAACTCGAGGAAGTCTTGGGCTTCTGCATTGAGCTGGGTCTGCCGGTCACGATGAAGGAACTTGGCGTTGCCGAGCTTACGCGCGAGAAGGCCATGATTGTTGCCGAGGCCGCCTGCGCGCCCGAGGACACCATGTGCAACATGCCGTTTGAGGTGACGCCCGAGATGGTCGCAAACGCCATTCTGGGTGCCGACGCGCTGGGCCACTACTATCTCATGGATGAGTAAATCAAGCTAAGGAAGGGACAAAGCCAGCAGCTGGCTTTGTCCCTTTTTGCTATGGTGCAAAGGGGTCAGGTTACTTTGCACCAATCGTTGTTTGATGAAGGGTGGATTCTCGTATGGCGCTTCCTATGGTTTACGGCGGTCCCGGCCGGTATGTTCAGGGGCCGGGGGAGCTTTCGCGCCAGGGCAGGTATTTGTCATGGTTGGGCTGCGCTGCCTATGTCTTGTTTGACCAGGGCACCGAGGATCGGCTGTGCAGGCAGATTGTCGATGGATTTCTGGACGACGATCTGAGTGAGCCGTTCTTTAAGATTTATGACGGTCCGTGTACGGAAGAGGCCGTTGTCGAAATGGCTAAGGAAGCCCAGGCCGAGTATTGTGACATGGTGGTGGGTATTGGCGGCGGCAAGATGCTCGATATCGCCAAGGCCGTTGCGTTTTATGCCGAGTTGCCGTTGTACGTATGCCCCACGGCGGCCTCGATGGACGGTCCGTGCAGCGTGATTTCCGATGGCGATCTGCAGGGTGTTGCAAATGCGGTCTTTAGAAACGAGCGCAACATGGCCAACGAGCAGGCCAAAGTGACCAAACAAAAGCTCGTGCAGCTCATGTGCGAGGCATAGCTTGGCACTTGATTGACCTTGTGCAATCGAGGCGGCGATAGGCCATGGACTATTTGCCGCAAAGATGAGCCGCGTGTAATTTGCCCGAGGCGTGGGCCGATAGCGTATCATTATCTCTTGCTTGTTTGCACTGCTCAGGGAGGGGCCGCGCATGGCGCAGGAACACGATCTGTTTGATGACATTATCGAGATCAGCAAGGGTTTCGATTTTCTTAAAAACCCGCTTGGCGGCGTGACCGATGCACTCGATCCGTCGGCGCCGCAGTGGAATCCTGCCGACTACAAGGAGCGCCCACGCGGCAACACCATTCCGTGTCTGACCTGCAAAAACGAAAAGAGCGGCTGCACCGCGTGCATGGACGTGTGCCCGGTCAACGCTATCGAGGTCGAGGAAGACGCCATTGAGATCCTCGACTCCTGTCGCAAGTGCGGCCTGTGCGCCGCTGCCTGTCCGACCGAGGCGATCATCTCGCCGCGCCTGGCGCCTAAAAACCTGTATGACGATATCGTCTCTGCCGCTACGAGCCACGAGACCGCCTACGTCACCTGCACGCGCGCCCTCAAGCGCATGCCGCGCGAAAACGAGGTCGTCGTTGCCTGCGTGGGCGATATTACGGCCGAGACTTGGTTCTCGGTACTGGCGGACTATCCCAACGTGAGTGTGTACCTGCCGCTGGGCGTGTGCGATAAATGCCGCAACACCGGCGGTGAGGACATTCTGGGCGAGGCGATTGCGAAGGCCGAGGAGTGGTCCGGCACGGGTATGGGCTTGGAGGTCGACCCCAAGAGCCTCAAGTGCCATAAGCTTCGCGAGTACGAACGCAAGGAGTATATGGAAAAGATTGCCCGCACCACGGGCCTGACGGTGACCAAGCTCAATCCGGCGACGGCGGCACTGGCCTCGGTGACGCAGAAGTTGAAGGCCCACCGTCACCAGATTACGCAGCTGGAGCGCACGCTCAACACCATGTGCGGCACCACGACGACCAAGCGTCGCCGTTCGCTCACGCACGGGCGCCAACTGGTGCTCTCAACGTTGCAAAACCACCCCGAGCTTGCCCAGAACATGCAGGTGAGCACGCCGGAATGCGATTTTGACAAGTGCACGTCGTGCGGCGAGTGCGTCAACGTGTGCCCCACGTTTGCCTGCGATTTGGTGGGAAGCGGCCGCTTTGCGTTGGAGTCGACGTATTGCTTGGGCTGCGGAGCCTGCGTCAAGGTGTGCCCCGAGCATGCGCTTAAGTTGGTTGAGCATGATGCATCCAACCTGGTCGTCGTCGATCCCGAAGCCGAGGAAAAGGCCGCTCAGAAGGCCAAGGCCCACGAAGAAGCGGAGAAGGTCAAGGCCGAGGCAAAGGCTAAGCTCGGTAAGATGCTCGATCAGGTGGAGAAGCTCGCGGACTAGCTAAAAGAGCGTACATGATGGCCAGTGGGACAGGTACTGCCCCACCGGCCAAAAAAGTTGCGGTGGAATAGTTCCCGTTTTGCCCTTAAGCTGGCCATTCTAGGAACTATTCCACCGCAACTAATAGATGGTTAGCTCATACTGCTCTGATGGGTCTCGCTGCCGTTATTGCGGCGGGTGACCGTTTCGTGGAGTAAAAAGAAGCTGGGAACCTGCTTTGTCTCGGTGTATTCCATAAGGATGCCGTCGGCGTTGTAGGTCTGTCCGCGTACAACAGCGAGTGCGTTAAAGCCGTCGAGATCGAGCACGCGTGCATCCTCGGGCGTGGGATGCTCAATCGTTACATCGCGTTTGCCCGTGGCAATCTTAATGCCAAGGCCTTCTTCGAGGTAACGATAGATCGAGTCGTTGACAATCTCGGGTGTCAGCCCCGGTACCTGTGAGCTTAGGTAATAGGAGTCGTCGGAGCACACGGCCCGTCCGTCTGCATAGCGGATGCGTTTGGCACGCGTGAGCTCACAGCCTTCGGGAAACCCGGTAATCTTGGAGAGCGCCTTGTTACAGACGAGGAGCTCAAAGACAGTGGTAATCGTTTTGAGCTCAAAGCCTCGGCTGGCTGCGATTTCCTTAAAGGTCTCGAGTCCGCCGCCGCCACGACTCGTCTCGTCACTGATGTTGCGAATGACGCGCATGCCTTTGCCTTGCTGGGGGAGCACGTAGCCATCTGCCGCAAGCATCGAGATGGCGCGACGGACCGTCATGCGCGAACAGCCAAACAGCTGCGTGAGTTCAGTCTCCGAAGGCAGATAGCTTAGATAGGCGTATGTGCCGTCGTCAATCGACTGCTTCACGTTGTCATAAATGGTTTGGAAGATGGCTCGCGCCATGACGGTCTCCTAGAGCTGAGTGCGCGAGCGGTGGATGAGGACTGCTCGCGCAGGTGTCAATCGATTTACTTGCTGGGGTCGATTATATATTTACCCATGGCGCGCAGAGCTGGGTCTGACAGGATAGCGCCGAGTTCGTCGAGGGAAGCCACCTTGGCGACCATCGAGGATACGTCGAGCCTGCCAGAGTCGATGAGCTCGAGCGCGCGACGCTGCGTATAAGGGTTGATGTAGGACGAGGTAAGCACAAGCTCCTTCTGGAAGACCTCGAAGGGCTTGACGGTGATTGTCTCATCGGGCTTGGTGAGGCCGAACATCATGACCGTAGCCTTGTGGCCGGCGATCTGGATGGCCTGCTCGATGGTGACGGGCTTGCCAACACACTCGATAACGACATCGACGTTGCCGACGCCCTCCTGCTTCAGGCGGGCCGGGACGTCCTCGTGGATGGAATCAATGGCCAGGTCGGCGCCGAGTTTGAGCGCAACCTCGCGCTTGCCTTCGACAGGCTCGAGCAAGACAACCTTGGTGGCGCCGGCGTTTTTAGCAAGCTGCATCATGAGCAGACCGATCATGCCGCCGCCGATAACGACAACTGTGCTGCCGGGCTTGATGTTGCACATATCGATGCCGTGCAGGCAGCAGGCGACGGGCTCGGTCATAGCACCCTGCTCAAAGCTGGTGTGATCGCCCAACTTGTAGACTTGCTGCATATCGACGGAGCAGTACTCGGCAAAGCCGCCGTTAACGGTGGTGCCGTAACCGGTCATATGCTCGCAGTAGTGGTTGATTCCGTCGCGGCAGGGTTCGCAGCAGCCGCAGGGATGGTTTGGGTCGATGCACACGCGATCGCCCGGTTTAAAGCCAGCGACGTCGCTGCCCACGGCCTCGACAACGCCCGCAAACTCATGACCAAGGATCGTGGGCGGGGTAACGTCGGCTGCACCCTTGTCGCCTTCATAGATATGAACGTCGGTACCGCAGACGCCGCAAGCTTTGACGTTGATCAGAACGTCGCGCCTGCCCACGGCCGGCTTTGCCGATTCCTCGACTCTGAGGTCGTGCTTTCCATAGAAGACCGCGCTTTTCATGGTGACTCCTTAACGTGGCGGTGAATGTTGTAATGAAGTATAGGCATGTCTATAGATACAGACAAGCACATCTAGAAAAGAAATTTAAAATGCAGCCATAAGCTATGTTAGATTTAGCAGGCAAAATACTGGACTTATACCGTTTACGGCCAATAATCGACCGCTGACCGAACATAGAAACCGTATCAACTTGTCTAGATAAGTGATATGATAAAAATAGAAGCGCAAGAAGCCGGGGACACGGGCCCACCCGTCCAATTGCACGAGGTACACGCAAACGGCGCGTCTGCGGTCTCGAGTGAAGCCAAAACCGCAGTCGCTCCGAATGAAGAGAGGGGGATCCCCCGTCATGATGCAAAAGATACAACGTTTCGGCGGTGCAATGTACACGCCTGCAATTCTTTTCGCATTTTCCGGAATCGTCGTTGGCCTGGGTACGTTGTTTACCACCGAGGCGATTTTTGGCGAGATGGCCACTGCGGGCCATCTTTGGTTTGATTGCTGGAATGTGCTGCTCCAGGGTGGTTGGACGCTCTTTAACCAGATGCCGTTGCTGTTTTGCGTAGCGTTGCCAATCTCGCTCGCGAACAAGCAGAACGCTCGCTGCTGCATGGAGGCTTTGGCCATCTACCTTACCTTCAACTACTTTGTAAGCACAATCTTGGGGCAGTGGGGCCCTGTCTTTGGTGTCGACTACTCTGTCGAGGCGGGCAGCGGTACTGGTCTTGCCACTATCGCAAGCATCAAAACGCTTGATATGGGCATCATGGGCGCGCTCATTATTTCTGGTATCGCCACGATGCTGCATAACAAGTTCTTCGACACCGAACTTCCTGAGTGGCTGGGCGTGTTCTCGGGCTCCGTGTTCATTTATATGATCGGTTTCTTCGTTATGGTTCCGGTCGCTCTTATCGCCTGCCTGGTGTGGCCGCATGTTCAGGCTGCTATCTCCGCCTTCCAGGGATTCATCCTTTCCGCCGGTACGTTTGGCGTGGGCGTCTTTGCTTTCTTCGAGCGCGTGCTGATCCCTACAGGCCTTCACCACTTTATCTATACGCCGTTCTATTACGACAACGCGGCGGTCAACGGCGGCATCTTTGCCGCTTGGGCCAACATCCTGCCCCAACTGGCTGCCGATCCGAGCATTGCTCTTAAGGATGCCGCACCCTGGGCTGCCTATACCTGCCCTGGTTGGACTAAAGTCTTCGGCTCGCTTGGCGTCGCCATTGCGTTTTATATGACCGCCAAACCCGAGCGCAAACAGCGCGTCAAGGCTCTGCTCATTCCCGTCACCCTTACCGCTATGCTTTGCGGTATTACCGAGCCGCTTGACTTCACCTTCCTGTTCATCGCGCCCGGCCTGTTCGTCGTCCATTGCGTGCTCGGAGCGCTTGGCTGCATGGCTCAAAACCTCCTTGGCGTCGTGGGCATCTTCGACGGCGGCATCATCTCGATGCTCTCGTGGGACTGGCTGCCCCTTTGGGCCGCACACGGTCTGCAGTACACCATCTCCATCCTTGTCGGTCTGTGCTTTACCGCCCTTTGGGTCGTGGTCTTCCGTTTCCTGATCGTCAAGTTCGACTTTAAGACCCCCGGTCGCGAGGATGACGATGTTGAGGTCGAGCTCAAGTCCAAGGCCGACTACAAGCAAAAGCAGGGCGGTGCTGCTGCTGGCAAATCGGTCGCCCAGAGTAAAGATGATGAGCGCTTGGTGCTTGCCGAGAACATCCTCGATCTGCTCGGTGGCACGGATAACATCATCGATGTAACTAACTGCGCTACCCGTCTGCGCGTTAACGTCAAGGACAAGAGCGTCGTTGCACCTGAGGCTTCCTTCAAGGCGATCGGTACGCATGGCTTGGTGATCCAAGGTCAGTCAATCCAGGTCATCATCGGCCTTAACGTCCCGCAGGTTCGCGAGAAGTTCGAGAGTCTTCTGAAGTTCGAGAGTCTTCTGTAAACCATCGTCCATCGAAAAAATCGGCCTTGCAGAGCCGGTATGCACCGCAAGGCCGATTCTAGAGATAAAAAACTCCACTTCTAGGTAACAATTCCAAACCGTACAGGCCGCGTGCGGGGATGGATTGAGCAAGCGGCCAGAATGAGGAGGACATCATGTCCAAGAAAAACTATGCCGTGACCATTGCCGGCGGTGGCTCTACCTTCACTCCGGGCATTGCCCTGATGCTGCTTGAGGAGCGCGACCGCTTCCCGGTCAACAAGGTGACCTTCTACGACAACAACGCCGAGCGCCAGGAGACCGTGGCCAAGGCCTGCGAGATCTACTTCCATGAGAACGCTCCCGAGGTTGAGTTCAACTACACCACCGACCCCGAGACCGCATTCACCGGGACCGACTTCGTCCTTGCTCACATCCGCGTCGGCCTGTACGCCATGCGTGAGCTCGACGAGAAGATTCCTCTCAAGTACGGCTGCGTTGGCCAAGAGACCTGCGGCGCCGGCGGTATCGCCTACGGCATGCGCTCCATTGGTGGCGTCATCGAGATCCTCGACTACATGGAGAAGTACAGCCCCAACGCCTGGATGCTCAACTACTCCAACCCCGCGGCCATCGTCGCCGAGGCCTGCCGCGTGCTGCGCCCCAACAGCCGCATCATCAACATCTGCGACATGCCGATCGACCTCATGGATAAGATGAGCCGTATGTGCGGCATCAAGGATCGTCGCGAGCTGCAGTATAGCTACTACGGCCTCAACCACTTTGGTTGGTGGAGCAAAATCTACGACAAGGATGGCAACGACCTCATGCCGCAGATTAAGGAGCACATGGCTAAGAACGGCTACTTGGACGGCATTGAGCACGAGGCCGGTAAGGAGCAGCACGTCGAGGAGAGCTGGATTCACACCTTCGGCAAGGCCAAGGATGTCTATGCTGTCGATCCCGAGACGATTCCCAATACCTACCTCAAGTATTACCTGTACCCGGACTATGTCGTCGAGACGTCTGACCCCAACTACACTCGCGCCAATGAGGTTATGGACGGCCGCGAGAAGAAGGTCTTTGGCGCTTGCCGCGACATCATCGCCAAGGGTACTGCCAAGGACGGCGGCTTTGAGCCAGATGTACATGCCAACTACATCGTCGACCTTGCCTGCGCACTGGCCGAGAATACGCTCGAGCGCTTCCTGCTGATCGTCCCCAACGATGGCGCTGTGCCCAACTTCGACCCGACGGCCATGGTCGAGGTGCCTTGCATCGTCGGTTCCAACGGCTTTGAGAAGATCTGCCAGGGCCCGATTCCGCAGTTCCAGAAGGGCCTGATGGAGCAGCAGGTTTCCGTTGAGAAGCTTGTTGTCCAGGCTTGGGTCGAGGGCAGCTACCAGAAGCTCTGGCAGGCGCTCACGCTCTCCAAGACCATTCCTTCGGCAAGCGTTGCTAAGCAGATCCTGGACGAGCTCATCGAGGCCAACAAGGATTTCTGGCCCGAGCTTAAGTAAGGACTACTGTCTCGAACCCTCACGCATCTCTGCTTCATTTGCGCCGCCGTGGCGTCCGGATTCGCCCGGATGCTGCGGCGGCGCTATACTTATGAAGTTTGAAGTACCTGTACCAAAAGGAGCTGTCGTGTCCCTTTCCATCGGTATCGTGGGCCTGCCCAACGTGGGCAAGTCGACGCTGTTCACCGCGCTTACCAAAAAGACCGGCCTTGCCGCCAACTACCCGTTCGCCACGATCGACCCCAACGTGGGTATCGTCGATGTGCCCGATAGCCGCCTGCAAAAGCTTGCCGACATCGTCAACCCGGGCCGCATTGTGCCGGCAACGGTCGAGTTCGTCGACATCGCAGGCCTGGTGAAGGGCGCCAACGAGGGCGAGGGCCTGGGCAACCAGTTCTTGGCAAACATCCGCGAGACCGATGCTATCTGCGAGGTCGTGCGCTACTTTAAGGACCCCAACGTCATGCGTGAGGTGGGCCGCACGGGCGAGTTCGTCGATCCCGCCGGCGATGCCGACACCATCATGACCGAGCTCATCCTGGCCGACATGGGCACGCTCGAGAAGCAGCTGCCCAAGCTCGAGAAGGAGGCAAAGCGCGACAAGGAGCTCATGCCCAAGTTCGAGGTGGCCAAGCGTCTGCTTGCTTGGCTCAACGAGGGCAAGCGCGCCGCGTCCATGGAGATGACCGACGAGGAGCGTGCCGCCGCCAAGGGCCTTTTCCTGCTCACCATGAAGCCCATCCTGTACGTGGCCAACGTGGACGAGGATATGCTCAACGACGATCTGGCGCCCATCGATGGCGTCAAGCCGTTGCCCATCTGCGCCAAGATCGAGGCCGAGCTTTCCGAGCTCGATCCCGAGGACGCCGCCGACTACCTAGAAAGCCTGGGCCTGGAGCAGCCCGGCCTGGACGTGCTCGCGCAGGCCGCTTACAAGCTGCTCGGCCTGCAGTCGTTCTTTACGGCCGGCGAGATGGAGGTCAAGGCCTGGACGGTTCGTCAGGGCGCGACCGCCCCGCAGGCCGCCGGTGTCATCCACACCGACTTTGAGCGCGGCTTTATTAAGGCCGAGGTCATTGGCTACGACGACTACATCGAGCTCGGCGGTGAGCAGGGCGCCAAGGCCGCCGGCAAGCTGCGTATTGAGGGCAAGGACTATGTCATGGCCGATGGCGACGTCGTGCACTTCCGCTTTAACGTGTAAGGACGACGCGCATGTTCAAATATGGCAAAAAAGCCGGCTACATGGGCATCGCGCTGCTGGTGCTTGCGGTGCTTCCGCTGGTGGTCGCAGCGTTTGTAATCCCCAACATTGGCCCCGAGGTGGCAACGAAGTTTAACGCAGCCGGCGAGGTGACGCGCTGGGGCAAGAGCTACGAGCTGCTGGCGCTTCCGGTGCTCAATTTGCTGCTGAGCGTGGCAACGTACTTTACGGCGGGACGCCAGGCCAAGAACAATGATGACTCCGCCGCCATGGCGCGCATCGTGTGCGAGCGCTACCTGCGCAACGGTTGCATCACGGGTGTGTTCCTCAACGTGATCAACATCTACTTTATGTACTCGGCGATTACCGGAACGGGCTTTGGCTTTGGTTTCTAGCTTGTCCTTTTAGGCAACGAGCCTGCACGCATATTCAATGGCTGCTGCGAGGCCGCCGCTCGATCGTGGTTTAAAGACCATGTCGGCGGCGGCCTCGTTTTCGTATCCGGCGCCGCGAAGGGCGAGTGCTATGCCGGCTTCTAAAAGGAGCGGCAGGCCGCGTTGGCTGGTTGCGATTACGGCAACCTGATTGAGCGAGCAGCTGTGCGCTTGGCATTGGATGGCAAGTTCACCTTTCGCCGGGCAAGGGACCAGAACGGCGATGACGCGACTTGATAGCAATGCAAATGCTGTGCGCTCATCGGGCGAAAGGCATTTTGCTTCAACGACGACGAGCTTGGGCGGTGCGCTGTTTGTGCGAAGCGTGGCTCGGTACATGCGGACCGAAGAACCCGACATAGAAAACTCCTGTGTATTCGGCAAAACGTAAACTATAGTTTACGTTTATGTTCGGCTCCATTTCAAACTCGGCTGCATGGACGAACGTGCGAAACAGATTCTTGGCAGGCGGGTCGAAGAGACACGCAGGGACCTTGGTATCTCCAAGGTCGATTTTTGTGTGGCGACAGGAATCAGCCGACCCTACCTCGACCGAATCGAAGATGGGACGGCAAATTTCACGCTCAAGGTTCTATTTAAGATCGCGCCCGCACTCGGCATGACGGTGTCAGAGCTTCTCGAGGGTATCGAATAGGGCGTTCCCCCGCTGTATTTGACGCTCTTTGGGCGGGTCCTCCTGGTTGCGATGTGCAAAATCGCGAGTATTCAGCACCAGTTTGGCCGTAGATGGTAGCTCGAGCGGCTGGCTTTGCCTTTTTGGCAGTAGTTAATCCACATACTAAATAAAAATGAGGAATAAATATTTACTAGACGGAACCCTCGTCCTAAAAGTTCGTCTAACAATCGGCCGATTCTATGCCTCCGGAGGAGAAATTGCAGAATACTCCGATTTTTGCACGGCCCGAGGGGGCCCACCTGTCGTTTAAGGTTGCGATAAGTGGAGCTGCCTTAGAGATTACGCCATCGGGATACGGTCGTGGTTGACTTGGCTGTAGAACAGGCGCTGGATTTCGGCGGCATCGCGTGACTGGCCGAGTGCCCACATGGTCTTGGCCACAAGCGTCTCGGTGGTCATGTCATCGCCGCGCAGAATGCCCGGATGATCGGCGTAAGCACGGCCGACCTCATAAACGCCCAGATCGAGGCCCTCTTCGGGGACCTGCGTGGTCATAACGACGGTGCGGCCCGAATCGACCCAGCGGAAAATCGCCTCCTGGAATGACTCGCCGGACTCGCCAAACTCGGGAATACCGCCAATGCCAAAGGTCTCAAGAATTACAGCATCGTAGCTATCGGCTAGGGCGTCCAGGATACCCGGGTTCACGCCGGGCGTAAGCTTAAGGACAAACACGCGCGGGTCGATGCTGTCGTAGAAACGCACCGGGTTTTCGCCCTGATGAGTGCCGTGGAGCCCGTTGCGCACGATGCGGTCGTTGCGGATGTAGGCAATGGGCGGATAGTTGACGCTAATGAACGCGTTAAAGCTCATGGTGCGCTGCTTGCGGGCGCGCGTGCCGGCAATGGCGACGCCACCAAACACAATCGACACATCGTGCGAGTGCTCGTCGAGCGCATAGAGCAGGCTCTGGTACAGATTGAGCTTGGCGTCGGTAAAGGGGTTGCCCATGGGCTTTTGCGAGCCGGTGAGTACGATGGGCTTGGGGCTGTCCTGAATCAGATAGGAAAGTGCTGCCGCGGTATAGCTCATGGTGTCGGTGCCGTGCAGAATCACGAAGCCGTCGTGGTCGGCATAGCCTTCGACGATGACGTCGCGGATACGCATCCAGTCACTGGGACGCATATTGGTGCTGTCGATGTTCATGGGCTGCACGACGTCGAGCTCGCAGAGGCCCGAGATCTCGGGGACGCTCTGGGCGAGCTCCTCACCGGTCAGGGCGGGGGAGAGGCCGTTGCCGTCCTCGGTCGATGCGATGGTGCCGCCCGTGGCGATGAGAAGGATGCGCTTCATGCTGGTATTCCTATCGTATTTGCCGCCGCAGAGGCGGAGTCGTTCGGCAGTATTGTGGCACAGGGCGTCCAATGTTCAAACGTATTACATCATCCGTAATGTTTGGTAACACTTCAATTGCCGTCAAATTGGGGCCTGGTCGTGCGTTTGCCGTGCGCTGATGGCTGCGAGGGACGAGAAACCCCATATAACGTGTACACTATGGAGGTTATTTTCGTTCATTCACGCGGGTGGGCACCGGCTCCCCGCCAACAAGAGGGGGATACCATGGATCAAAAGGCTTCCGCAAAGGTCCTCGTACTCGACTTTGGTGCGCAGTACGGTCAGCTCATTGCCCGTCGCGTCCGCGACCTCAACGTGTATTCCGAGATTGTTCCCTGCGACATATCGGCCGATGAGATTCGCGAGATGAACGCCTCTGCGCTCATCCTTTCTGGCGGCCCGGCCTCCGTGTACGCCGAGGACGCTCCGTCCATCGACCCCGCCATCTTTGACCTGGGCCTTCCCGTCTTGGGCTTCTGCTACGGCCATCAGATCACGGCAGTGACGCTCGGCGGCAAGGTCGGTCACTCCGAGGTGGGCGAGTACGGCCGCGCCACCATCACGCGCACGGCCGGCGCCAAGCTCTTTAACTCCACGCCCATGGAGCAGACCGTGTGGATGAGCCATCGCGACGCCGTTTCCGAGGTGCCCGAGGGCTTTACCGTTACCGCCAGCACCGACGTGTGCCCGGTTGCCGCCATGGAGTGCGTTGAGCGCAAGATTTTCACCACGCAGTTCCACCCCGAGGTCAAGCACTCCGAGTATGGCCAGCAGCTGCTGAGCAACTTCCTGTTTGAGATCTGCGGCCTGGAGCCCAACTGGAGCATGGACAACCTGGTCGAGACCATGACGGCCGAGTTCCGCGAGAAGGTCGGTGACGACCGCGTGATTCTGGCCCTGTCCGGCGGCGTCGACTCCTCCGTCGTGGCTGCGCTGGGCGCCCGCGCCGTGGGCAAGCAGATGACCTGCGTGTTCATCAACCACGGCCTGCTGCGCAAGGGCGAGCCCGAGCAGGTGGAGGAGGTCTTCACCAAGCAGTTCGATGTCGACTTTATCCACGTCCACGCCGAGGACCGTTATGCCGAGCTTTTGGCCGGCGTGACCGAGCCCGAGGAGAAGCGCCGCATCATCGGTACGCAGTTCTGGAAAGAGTTCTTCGCCGTGGCGCAGCAGCTCGAGACCGATGGCAAGCCGGTCAAGTACCTGGCTCAGGGCACCATCTACCCCGACATCATCGAGTCCGGCGCTCGCAAGACGGGCGGCAAGACGGCCACCATCAAGAGCCATCACAACCTGATCCCGTTCCCCGAGGGCGTGCACTTCGACCTTATCGAGCCGCTCGACCACTTCTTTAAGGACGAGGTCCGCGCGCTTGGCCTGGCACTGGGCCTGCCGGCTCACATCGTGTTCCGTCAGCCTTTCCCGGGCCCGGGTCTGGCCATCCGCGTCATCGGTGCGGTCGACAAGGAGAAGCTCGAGATCCTCAAGAACGCCGACGCCATCGTGCGCGAGGAGCTCGACGCCTACAACCAGCGTCTGTTCGAGCAGACCGGCGAGCGCAACTCCGAGCACAGCTGCTGGCAGTATTTCGCGGTCCTGCCCGACATCAAGTCCGTCGGCGTTATGGGCGACGAGCGCACCTATCAGCGCCCGATCATCCTGCGTGCCGTCGAGTCCAGCGATGCCATGACCGCCGACTGGGCCAAGCTGCCCTACGACGTGCTGGCCCGCATCTCCGGCCGCATCGTTGCCGAGGTCCCCGGCGCCAACCGCGTGTGCTACGACATCACGTCCAAGCCGCCCGCGACCATTGAGTGGGAGTAGTTGATATCTAGCGTTTCCGAGCCCCTGACCTGCACAAACAGGTCAGGGGCTTTTCGTTTGGCAACCGCTGGACAACCTTTATGGTTTCGCGCCCCGTGAACAGGGGACGTAGCACTGTTCACGTCTGGGCCCATGTCGGCACCGATCAATGCCCGCGCTGCTTCTGCTTGCGCTTCAGCTTCCGCTGCTCGAAGCACGTCGCCCGGAGTTCCTCGCCGGAGGAAAGATGGCCGTTCCCTATGAGACTACGGAACCACCTATATCCGCTTGCTGCGGGCTTGCTTGAGCCAGTTCCTCTTGAAAGAGCCTATACCTCCGAAGAACTTGTTGTACGTCTCACCGTTCTCCTTGGCTTCGTACTTGACCAAGGCAAGTTCGATAGTGCAGAGGTAATCCGCCACTTGCTCGAGGCGGTAGTCGGTCATCGAGGTCTTGCGGCGTCGGACGACCCCTTTTGAGAGGACCTTGCCCACCGAGCCGTCTCGCCCACGGAACAGAAGGAGCGCATCCTCGCGACCTTCGGCGACCTGTGCTGCGAGATGGAGGGCTGCACCATCGCGCAGGGCCCTTTCCAAAGCGAAGTGTCGAGCCGAAGTGTTGAGCGTCGGCCCTGAATGTTCAATGGCCGTTGTTTTCTGCCCCTCAAGTGGTGAACTTCTCCTCGGGGCTGTTGATTCCCCCACGCGCCCCCTTCCGTTCTCTGTGTTCCCCTTATACTCCTTGTACAAGGAGGTAAGAAGTCATGGACAAGACCGCACAGGACAGCTTGGCAAAGAAGCCCGTCGACATGAGGGACAGGATTCTCGAGCATCTCGAGGCCCTCACCTCTGCCGTCTCGCTCGACGACCTTGCCCGTCTGTCCACCTCCGACATCGCCGAGACGCTCATCATCTCCAGGAGCCTGGCGAGCCAGTACCTCAACGACCTTGTTCGCGCCGGCCTTGTGGTTAAGGTGGCGGGCAGGCCTGTCCGTTATTTTCATCGCCGCGCGTTCCAGAAGCGTTTTCAGGTAAAGCTCTCTGCAAGCGAGTACGCCTCGCTCGCCGACCTCATCCAGGCGACGGGAATCGCCGATCACCGCGACTTCGCGCGTGCCGTGGGCTTCGACCTGAGCCTCAGCTCCGTTGTCGAGCAGTGCAAGGCTGCGGTTCAGTACCCTCCGTTTGGCCTACCCATCCTCTTGAGCGGCGGCGTGGGTGTCGGTAAGTCTTTCCTTTCTCGCCTTGTGTACGAGTACGGCAAGAACCAGGGCTTGCTGTCCCGCGACTCCTCCTATGTGCGCATCGACTGCGCCGGGGTCCCGGACGCCGCCTCGTTCAACGGGCTTCTTGACGAGTCGATCGCGAAATCGCACGGGGGTGTGGTCTTTGTCAACGGCATCGAGACACTCTCTCCCTCTGCGATGGAGCACTGCCTTGCGACGGCCCTCGGGCTCGATGCCTCCCAGGATGCGCCGCGCGCTCGCCTCGTTCTTTCGACGACGCTTTCCGCCGATGACCTGAAGGTTTCCTCGGCCTACAGCAAAATGCCCATCTGTGCCCGCGTCCCCTCACTCAAGGAGCGGACCCCCGAGGAGCGCGAGGATCTCATCTTGAGCTTCCTGCGCAGCGAGGGGTGCCGAATCGGTTCTGATGTGAAGATCAGCCGCGGCGCATACCGTTGCCTCGTGAACGCGGACTTTTCCGATAACATCGCCGGCTTGCGCGCCTGCGTGACGAACTGCTGCGCCAAAGCGTTCCTCAATCGCGAGGGCGACTACGTCGTTGTTCGCCCGTATCTTCTTCCCAGTGGGCTCCTCTCCTCCGCGCAGATCGATCAACAGCCCGACGATGGCGTTCTGATCGACGCGTCTCTGGATGCCGCCGAGAGCACAGGGCCGGTCGAGCAGGCGCTCGATGCCCTGTGCTCCCTCGATGAGCGATTCTGCGCCGGGGAGCTTTCTGTCTCCGAGCTCGTCTCGCAAGCCGTCTCCGCTGTGCGCGGCGTTGAGGATCACTTGATCTTCGGCCGCGGCGTTACCTCCTCGAGGTCGCGCGCCTTCGAGCGCGTCGTGGGCGCGGTCCTTGCCGACGCAGGCTCTTCTTATGGCATCGAGCTTTCGAGGAAGGTCGCTTTTCTACTGGCCCAGGAGATTTGCCTGCAGTTGTGGCCGGGCATCGGCCTGGCTAAGCGAAAGTCTGCCTGTGCGGAGCAAATCTCCCATCTCCTCGGTGCCGTGACCTCCGAATTGCCGTTTGCCTCGAGTGTCTCCGATCAGGTCGCCGCAGACGTGGAAGGGGCGCTTGGAATCTCGCTCGATCACTTCACGAAGACGCTTCTGACGCTGTGCGTCGCATCGGAGTCTCGCGACGCGAAGGCCCTTCGGACGCTCTGCGTCATCTTGTCCCACGGCTACTCAACGGCGACGAGCATCGCCGACGCAGCGAACCGTATGCTCGGCATGCATGTGTACGAGGCGGTCGACATGCCCTACGACCAGCAGCTGAAGGACATCGTCGGTCCGCTCCAGCGCCTCGTCGACCGCCATTCCTACTGCACCGGGGTCGTGTTCCTCGTCGACATGGGCTCCTTGGAGGAGGCCTATAAGGCCCTTGAGAACGTTACCGACTCCACTATCGGCGTGGTGAACAACGTCTCTACCGGTCTTGCGCTCGAGATCGGGGTCGGGCTGCTCGGCGGCAAGTCCATCGCCGAGGTTCTTGGCGATGCGACCGCCGCGTGCGTGACGCACTGCAAGGTAATCGAGCGCGTCAACCGTGAGGACGCCATCGTCTTCTGCTCCGAGTCCGGGGTCGACGCCGCGGAGAGGATACGCCAGCTCGTCTCGCAAAGCCTCCCGCGCACCATAGGCGCGCGCCTGCTCACGAGGCCCTTCAAGCAGCTCGTCGCGAACGGGTCGAACGACGCCGTTTTCTCCGAGCACCGAGTCTGCGCCGTCATCGGCACGGGAGACCCCGGGGTCGCCTCCGTCCCCTTCGTCGCCCTCGAGGACATCATGTCGACGGCGTCCGCCTCTAAGGTCGATGCCGTGTTCGGCAGGTGGCTTGACGCTTCCGAGCTCTCTTCTTTCCACGAGAAGCTGCTCTCGAACATGACGCTGCAGAACGTCATCCGCTCCATCACCATCCTCGACCCGGAGCGGCTATTCCATGAGATCGAGAGCGCCGTGCACGAGCTTCAGCGCAGGACAGGCGAGAAGATCGGCAGCAACGCCATCATTGGGCTCTACGTTCACCTCTGCTGTCTCGTCGAGCGCCTTGTTACCAGAAACCCCATTGAGACCTACGTTGGCCAGGACCGCTTCGAGGAGGAACGCGCCGATTTCATCGAGTCCTTCAGGCAGAGCTTCTCGAGCATCTCGACGCGCTATCGCGTAGAGGTTCCCGTAAGCGAGATCGCATATGTCTTCGACTACATAAGCGTGAGCGCCGCCCCGGCGCGAGAAGAGCGCCTCGGATCCTCGGACCTCCTGCTCGACGAGTGACCTTCCCCGCGCCGCCGCAAGCTGACCGCGCGTCCTCAATAATCCGATAACCCCTTGCCCGACGCGAATCCGGATAGCGCCGAGGCAGTACCGAACGTAAAACTTCATTTGATAGGAGCAAACATGAGTGTTGTTATGGCACGAATCGACAATCGCCTGCTTCACGGCATCATCGTGACGCAGTGGGCCCCGGTGTCGGGCGCGACCCGAGTCATGGTCATCGACGACAAGGTCGCCGGCGACGAGGTCCTGAAGTCCACCATGAGGATGGCGCGCCCCGCGGGCATGGCCGTCTCGATCATCTCCGAGGAGACCGCGCTCAAGAACTTCGCGGCGGGCAAGTACAACCGCGAGAAGGTCTTTGTCATCGCCAAGGAGCCCGAGACGATCCTTCACCTGGTCGAGTCGGGCATCGAGCTCCCGTCGCTGATCGTCGGCGGCTCTCTTGTCAAGGAGGACGGCGTCCAGCTCACCCAGCGCGCCTATGCCTCCGCCGAGAACGTCCAGAGCTACAAGGCGCTCATCGCTCGCGGCGTCAAGGTGACGGCACAGTTCGTGCCCGCCGACAAGCCCGTCTCCGTCGCCGACCTCATCTAAGGAGGGATCATGGTCAACTTCACTATCCTGCAGGTCGTCCTTTTGACCCTGCTGGCCTTCATCAAGCACGTGGACTACTACGGCATCCCGATGATCTTCGTCAACTATGCCGTCTTCTGGGGCCTTATCACCGGCGTCGTCATGGGCGACTGGCAGACCGGCCTCGTCATCGGCGGCACCATCCAGCTCATGCAGCTCGGCGTCGCGGGCTTCGGCGGCTCGTCGATTCCCGACTACGGCACGATGGCCATCATCGCCACCGCCTACGGCGTGACCCTGGGCGCGGACACGGGCCTCGCCATCGGCCTGCCGGTCGGCATGCTCGGCATCCAGCTCGACGTCATCGTCAAGATCCTCAACGGCTTCGTCGTCGAGAAGTCCCAGAAGTTCTGCGACGAGGGCAAGTTCAAGCAGATGAACGCCATCCTGTGGGTCTGCCCCGTGCTCTTCGGCCTGTGCGCCGCCCTGCCCGTCTTTGTCTCCGTGACCCTCGGCCAGCCCGCCGTCAACTGGCTCCTCGAGGTTATGCCCCAGTGGTTCCTTTCCGGCCTCACCCTCGCCGGCAAGATGCTCCCGGCCGTCGGCATCGCGATGCTGCTGCGTTACATGCCCACTGGCAAGTACTTCCAGTACCTGCTCGCCGGCTTCTTCCTCTCGGCCTTCCTGAACGTGCCCATCATCGGCGCCGCCATCGTCGGCGTTGCCCTCGCGATCGCGTTCTACCAGCGTGCCGAGAGGGACACCGAGCTCGCCGCCCACGCTTCCGCAGACGCCTTCATCGGAGAGGATGAGTAACCATGGAAAACGAGAACATCACCGCCGTCGCCGAGGGCAAGCCCTCCGGCTACAAGGTCACCAAGAAGGACCTGCGCAACGCGAACTGGCGCTGGCTCATGAGCGTGTGCACCTTCAACTACCAGACCCAGCAGGGCGCCTCAGTCGCCTACGCCCTCTCGCCGGTCCTGAGGAAGATCTACACGAACGACGAGGACTATAAGCAAGCGCTCAACAACCACTTCCGCTACTACAACACCCAGCCTTGGCTCGCCGCGATCATCCTTGGCGCCTGCGTGGCCATGGAGGAACGCGACGGCCTAGCGGCGGCGGACGCCGTCCAAGACCTGAAGATCGGCACCATGGGACCGCTCGCCGGCGTCGGCGACTCCCTGCTCATGACCATGATCCCGACCATCATGGGCTCCATCGCCGCCTACATGGCCATCGAGGGCAACCCCGTGGGAGCCGGCATCTGGTTCGCGCTCATCCTGGCCATCTTCTGGGTCCGCATGCACGCCCTCGAGTTCGGCTACAAGCAGGGCGTGAAGCTCGTCACCGACTTCAGCGAGAAGCTTCCCAATCTCACTGCCGCCGCCTCCGTGCTCGGCCTCACCGTGGTCGGCTGCCTCATCGCCTCGGTCATCGGCGTCACCTGCCCGATTAGCTTCAGCTTCGGCGACGTCTCGATGGAGATTCAGCCGCTGCTCGACAAGATCCTGCCTGCCATGATCCCCGCCGCCATCACGGGAAGCGCGTATTACCTTCTTACCAAGAAGAACGCGAGCATGACGGCCCTCATCCTCGTGGTGATTGTCCTCGCGATGGTCGCCTCCGCCGCCGGCATCCTCGCCTAGCTTCGACCCAAGAGATTGGTGAATCAATGAGAAAGATAGTTGTGGCGAGCCATTCCCTTCTCGCCCAGGGCTTCAAGGACACCCTCGAGTTCCTTACGGGTAAGAGCGACGCCGTCAACGCCGTGTGCGCCTACGTGAACGACAACGGCGAGGGGCTCGACGCGGCGGTCGAGGCGGCTCTTTCGGGCACTGACGAGGTCGTCGTCCTCACCGACGCGTACGGCGGCAGCGTGAACCAGCGCTTTTCCCGCTTCGCCTCCGACCGGATCCACGTGATCGCGGGTGTCAACCTCCCGCTCGCCATGACGGTCGCGCTCGCGCGCCCCGACGAGAAACTCGACTTCGACGCTCTCGTCAACGAGGCGCGCCAGCAGATCATCTACGTGAACGGTGCCAGTTCCGCCGAGTGCGAAGACGACGAATAGAGGAGGTCGACGATGAGAGAGTTCCTTAAGGACGTGTGGATGCACGGCGGTGAGGAAAGCCGCGCCATCACCCCCGAGAACATCACGGGCGAGAAGGGCCGTGCCGCCATGTCGGCCAGCCACCTCGGCGTCGGCCGCAAGGGCTCGTGCTGCGTGCCCCTTGAGTCCGGCGAGACCATCACGCTCGCGGACATCGAGGGCCCCGGCATCATCCGCCACATCTGGATGACCGTCCCCGACAAGACCGCCGCCGGCAGCTTCGTCATGCGTGACCTCGTGCTGCGCTTCTACTGGGACGACGAGGAGACCCCCTCGGTCGAGTGCCCTGTCGGCGACTTCTTCTGCAACGGCTTCGGTGAGCGCGCCATCGTCAACTCGATGCCCATCTGCGTGAACCCGACGGGCGGCATGAACTGCTACTTCGAGATGCCCTTCAGGAAGCACGCCAAGGTCACGCTTACGAGCGAGCACCCCGGGTTCATTAAGTACATCTTCTACACGTTCAACTACGCGCTCACCGACGTGCCGGACGACGCCATGTACTTCCACGCCCGTTTTAACCGCGAGCGCAGCACCCGCAGGGGCGTCGACTACACCGTGCTCGACGGCGTGCGCGGTAAGGGCTACTACGTCGGCACCTACATGGCCCTGTGCGCCCTGGAGCGCTATTGGTGGGGCGAGGGCGAGATGAAGTTCTTCCTCGACGGCGACGAGGAGTTCCCCACGGTCACCTCGACGGGAGCCGAGGACTACTTCGGCGGTGCCTGGGCCTTCCTCGACAGGCCGCCCCACGCGCTGCCCGAGGCGCAGTGCTTCAACACGCTGTTCGCCGGCTACCCGTACCGCTCGACGCGCGACGCCACGCGCGACCGCTTCAGCGCGGGCAAGCCGAACCCGAACCCGATGCTCGCGACCAACGACGACGCGTTGCCCAGGCACGGCCTCTACAGGTGGCACCTTCCCGACCCGATCTCGTTCAAGGAGGACCTGCGCGTGACGTTCCAGGACCTCGGCAACGACGACATCAAGCTCTACGAGCGCGAGGACGACATCTCCACCGTCGCCTACTGGTACCAAAGCGAGCCGCACGCCGTGCTCGCCCCGTTTGCCGCAAGGCAGGACCGCGTGCCCAGGTAGGGTCGCCTCGAAACAAGCCAACGTTATGGGCGCCCGCGGTTGACCATGACTGCGGGCGTCCCTTTGTAAGGAGGATCACATGAGCGAAAGGCAAATGAGGCTCGGCGCCCTCGAGGCTGGCGGGACCAAGATGGTCTGTGCCGTGGTGTCCGGCGACGGCGAGGTCCTCGACCGTATGGAGACCCCGACGCTTACGCCCGCCGAGACCGTCCCGCAGATGATCGAGTGGTTCACCGCCCGCGATGTGGACGCGTTGGGTATCGGCGCCTTCGGCCCGACCTGCGTCGACCCCGACGACGAGCGCTACGGCTCCATCCTCCAGACGCCCAAGCTCGCGTGGCGAGGCTATGGTTTTCGCGCCGCGTTCGCCGACGCCCTCGGGATTCCGGTGGCCTACGACACGGACGTGAACGTTGCCTGCCTCGGCGAAGTGGTCTTCGGCTGCTGTAAGGGGCTCGAGGACGCCGTCTACGTGACCATCGGCACCGGCGTGGGCGCGGGCGTCATGTGCGCGGGCAGGCTCCTTCACGGCATGCTGCACCCCGAGGCCGGCCACATGCTGGTAAGGACCCGTCCCACCGAGGAGGGACGCTGCGTCTGCCCGAGCCACGCGGGCTGTCTCGAGGGCCTCGCCTCCGGCCCCGCCATCGCCGCGCGCTGGGGAAAGCCCGCGGCCGAGCTCGCGGACAACGATGAGGTGTGGGCGCTCGAGGGGGATTATCTGGGGCAGATGTGCGCGAACCTCGTGCTCATGTACTCGCCTCGCCGCATCGTCCTCGGCGGCGGCGTGATGCACCAGGAGCAGCTCTACGGCATCGTCCGCAAGAAGACCCTCGAATATCTGGGTGGCTACATCCAGACCGCCGAGCTTAAGGACATGGAGAGCTACATCTGCGCCCCAGGCTGCGGCGGCGACCAAGGAATCCTCGGCGCGGCCGAGCTGGCAAGAAGGGCGCTCGCGTAACTTGCGCTCTCTCCGCCATACAACGCGTTAAGAAAAGACAAGCGCTTCTTGCCAATTGGGCGGCAAGAAGCGCTCGTCTTTTGCATTTTTGCCTCTCAAAATCTTATTTTCACGATCTGCATTTTCATCCCGTTGTCACCGACCCTTGCGAGAAACCGGAAAAAGCCGCTGACAGAAGGGTCTCTCAAATCGTTGTAACCCAGCATATAGCCGCGACTTGTGACCTGCAGACGGCTGTCCCACGTGCCGATTTTCTTGGCGGCATCCGAAACCGCAAAATATGCCCCACATCCTTGATTTTTGCAGTCTTAAGCCATGTTTTTGCGATCATCTTTACCGCCGTCCGATTGGCAGCATCAAAGACCAGCACGCCGCCGGGGAAAGCGTCCGCCATCCCCCGCACCAGTTCCCGGACCTGCTGGGTCAGAAAGTAATAGAACACCCCGGAGGCAAAGAACACCGCCCCGCGGGAGGCATCGATTTTGCTAAACCATGCGGTGTCTTTCAGGTCGCGTTGCCGCCTGTGGCTTCCGCTCGGGACGGGCGGTCACCCACGACCGCGCGCGGGGACCGGAGAATCTTCACGATGGTAGTTGACGCCTAATACCTTGCATCGTATAGTTTGTATAGCACAGTATATGACGAGAGGAGGTGTGCGGATGGAGGCCCAGATGAAGCGCGGCTTCCTGGAGGCTTGCGTGCTCGCGGCCATTTCCGGCGAGGAGTCCTACGGCTACCAGATCGTGAAGGACGTGCCGTCGAGCATGGGGCTCACGGAGTCGACGCTCTACCCGCTGCTCAAGCGCCTGGAGAAGGCCGGGTGCATCACGGCGCGCTCCGCCGAGCACAACGGGCGGCTGCGCCGGTACTACCGCATCACGGACGATGGGCGTGCGCGCATCGAGGAGTTCCTGGCCGAGTGGCCGTCCGTACGGGAGATTTACGCATACGTTGAGGGGGCGCACCATGACGCGCGATGAGTTTCTGGGCCGGTTGGGCGAGCTGCTCGCCTGCCTGCCGGCCGAGCAGGTGGAGGAGACCAAGGCGTTCTACGCGGAGGCCATCGCCGACCGCATGGAGGACGGTATGAGCGAGGAGGAGGCCGTGGCCGCCATGGGCGCGCCCGGCGAGGTGGCGGAGGCCACGCTCGACGACCTGCCCGCCGTGCCGCGCGCGATCGCGAGGACGCGCCGGCGCAGCACCGCGCTGCTGTGGGTGCTGACCATCGTGGGCTCCCCAGTGTGGGTGCCGCTGCTCGCCGCCTTCGCCGCCGTGGCCGTCACGGTCTATATCTGCATCTGGGTGCTGGCGCTCTGCGTGTGGATCGTCGCGGCGGCACTCGGGGGCGCGGGCGTAGTTGGGCTCCTGCTTGCCGTAAGCGGCGTCACCATCGGCCACTTCCCGTACGTCCTCGCCTCGGCGGGCGTGGGGCTCGGCCTCGTCGGCGTGGCGCTCTTCGTTGGTGCTGGCGCTTGGGCCGCCTCAAAACAAATTGCGCGCCTCTCGGCGCTCTGGGCGAGGAAGGCCGCCTCGCCCTTCTGGAAGGGTAAGGGCGAGAAGGGCGGCGCTGCCGCGTATCTCGCGGCGTAGAAAGGAGTGAGTACCATGACCAGCGCGAAGAAGATCTACCTCGCCGTGGCGGGCGGGCTCGTTGCCGCGGGCGTTGTCCTCGCGGGCATTGGCTTTATCGCCTCGGGTTTCGACCCGGCCGTGTTCACAACCCAAATCGACACGCGCGACAGCACCATCGTGCTCGGCGGCGTCGAGGTGGACGAATACGAGAGTATCCCGTTCATCAGCCAGCTCGCCAATCTGGGCGAGATCGACACCTCCGACGTCGCGGATCCCGCCGCGTCCTAGGCGCAGCGAGCCCGGGCGCTCTGCCCGCCAAGCTGCGTAAGCCGACGAAACCCGAACCTCGGCTCCAGCGCAACTGGTCTCAAGCCTGTGCCGATTCGCTCTCAGCGCCGCGCGGGGGCCCATGACGCATACCCAAAATCCATCCGAGGAGAAAAGAACGCAATGACGACAGCCGTGCCCCTCCGCCTTTACGGGGTCACGCAGGACCGGGAGCGACTGGGCCGGGCGGTGGGGCTGTGCTTGGATTGGCTACACTGATATGGACAGTTCCGTGAGGGGCGCGAGAGACGGGACTCCGGGGAGATCTCCGAGGAGGAGTACCTTGACTGGAAGCGTTGGTTCAGTGGAGCATGAACCTAATCTCTGTCTCTCTTGCTTTTTCTGATTTGTTGAGAAGCCGGCATTTGGGGGCATTTTGGATAGCGAACAGTTCAAACAAGAAGCTGAGAAAATAGAACAAAGCCTGAGTGCCTTGAGAGTCGCCGAGCGCAATGCAGTGATTCCCTTCATGAACGGCGACTTTACCCAATGGGATCTATATCTGGCATCCTCCTCTGAATATGCGATGAGATTGATAGACGGATTCATCTCCATGCTCGAGTCGAGGAATCTTGTTTGCGTCGCCCAGCTTCTCCGCGCACAGGTTGGAGTCTGCCTGCGGACATTCGCGTTATTTGCCGCCGAAGACCAGGATGACTTTCTCAAGCAGGTGTTTCAAGGTGTACCTGTGAACAAGCTGAAAGATTTCTCAGGTGA
>CABQLK010000019.1 GCA_902465015.1 uncultured Collinsella sp. | reverse complement strand
CTCGCGAAGTCCGATCCAAAGGTAAAAGATGTATACAAGGTGACGTCTGGATTCGTCCACTTCTCTACTGATATTCTGCCGAGCATGGGTGTGCCTAGGGAGGGCTATGAGGTCGAGTTTAATTTTGGAGCCGAGCCCAACGAGAGAAACAATGTGCCTCTCGTGGAATGCGGCAAGGCGTTCTGCCACTATGTCGACCTGCATCTCCAGATGCTCCATAAGGTGATTGCTTCGGATGAATGGTATGCCGATCGATTCCGTATCGATTCCGATGGTTCTGCAGACGAAGCCTCGACAAGCGAGAAGGTGTAGGTCAAACGCATTGACGCTGCCTTGACAGCATCCCGATAAAATAACGAATGGGAGGCTCCCTGCGAAATGTGCGCTTCTGTATATTCTCGCTAGGAAGCCCCCGACCGATAAGCCGTCGTTGAGTTCAATTTGAGTTTAGCTCGGGTACCCGAAAATAGTCCAACTCTGATAAAGGGGGAGACGACGGTACACCACGTAGACGAGAGGTTATGGAAGTGCACGATTTGATTACCGAATGGGAATAGGTAATTCCTTAGTTATGGGGGTATAGACTATACTTTCGATAAAAGATACCCCCATAAACATATGAATTAATCTGTCGGCTCCAATGAAGATCGGAGGGTGGCGGTCCAGGTCAAACGGTCCATCGAGTGTTATTTTGCGAGCTATGCGCATTGAAGGCGACGCTTCGTGGTAAAAACTACTTGCCGGAAGCCGCGGATTTCAGAGTACGGCTTACGTGTACGTTTAACCTCCGTGGACGACGGGGTGCCGCAAGGCGTAGAGTATCGCCCACCTGTAGGGGCCTGCAGCGATGTGGGCCCCACTTCGTATGAAGAGACGCAACCGGTGAAGATCGTACCCATCTCCCAGGACTTCTACGAGACGCTCCAGCGCATCATCGACGGCAACACCAAGCGCATTGTCTCCGAGTGTCAGGCGTACCTCGACCGCTACGGGCGCGAGGGAAGGCCTCGTTTTGCCGTCGACATCGACCGCATCGTGGGGCTGCTGGAGGGCGAGAAGTAGGGCGCCTCGGCTCAGTCTCGAGCCATGCGGAGTCGCTCCGCATTTTTGAACGCCGCGTGTGCGTTCCAAATACTTGAGAAACAAGCTGTGAAGTGCGGTGGCGCGCCCGTGCCCGTGCATAGCCGTCACCATTAGCGTCTACGCGGCGTCGGCTTCAAGTGGAACTGGCGCCGCTGCTGTATATGGTTTGCCTTGCTGCAAATGGCGATTAATGCCCACGATGCTTCTGCTTGCGCTTCAGCTTTCGCTGCTCGAAGCGCGCCTCCGCCTCATCCGCGCGACGCTGGCTTCTTGCTTGAGCCGACTCCCGCTTCATCGCTTCCCGCTGTGCCGCGAGAGCCTGCTGCGCTTTGGTGCTCATCGCTGGCTGCTTGAGGGCTTTTGCCGCCTCGCGAGTGCGCCGCTTGGGATTCTTCGCGGGCTTGCTTGCCTCAGCCGGTTCGCCACCGAAGAATGAGAACTTCTCCCATTTGCTTGTAACGAATTTCTGAATCTCCTCATCGGACGGTTCTGCGCCGAAGACGATGCGGGCGACGCCGTATTTGCCGTCCTCGACATGCTCCGCCAGCCCGACCCAGAATTGGCCGTCGTGATATACGGTCAGGGTGGACGACACGCTGATCTGCATGGTTGGTTCCTCCTTTATGTAGATGACCATGCAGAGAAGGGACAACCAAGGAGGCAGGTTACTGATGCGGACTAGCGCACGTCCACGACTACCCGACGGGGACTGTGTTTTCATCTCTGGTGGTTGGATTGTAGCATGAGCGAATGCGCATTGACCTCGCTGCCGGCATGCTGTGACTGGGGTCGGATTTTCGAATTTTCGATAATATGCCTACGTGCATCGCCCCTCAGTTTCGAAACTTAAAAACATCTCGAGTTTCGAAATCGAGAGGGAGCTCGCGCCGCTGCTGTCCGTCAGGGATGCGTTCCCGAAGGTTTTCATCGCCCGCACGAGGCATGAACCCTATACCCGGGAGGGCGCTCTCGTGCTGGACCTCGCGAGGTGGCTGTTCGGCGAGCAGGAGTTCTGAGCGTCATACGGGGATATCGCTCGATAGGGCACGCAGGGCCGTTCGCGTCCGCACGGGAAACGCCGTCGCCGTATGGGCGGCCGAAGGAGCTCCGTGGATCGCGCTGCTCGTCGCCCGCCCGTGCCGCCGAGAGCAGTGCGCCCAAATCGGCCTGGATCGCCTCCGCCTTACTTCCGAGCTGTAGTGGTGTCGAGTCGCCCGAGATGTTTACGCTCAGCAGGTGCGCATTCGGCAGCTTTGCGGTCATGCTCCAGAACGGGAGCGTGATGATGCCGGGGGTCATCTCGCCCACGCCGAGCTCCAGCAACAGCACGCGGCTACTACCGTGCTCGCGCACGAAGTGCTCATATCGTTCGAGGCCCTCGCGCCATGCGGTGCCCTGCAGAAACGTGTCGTCGCGTACCCACGGCACAAGCTGCCAGCCGCAGTACGGGCATCGGGGGACATCCTCGCTGCGGATTTCGAATCCCGCCATGCCTGCGAGCATGCGCTCAACGTAGGGGCCCGCGTCGAAGAGCTCGTCGCAGCATGGCTGCTTGCATTGAAGGTGCGCGAAGCTTCCCTGATAGTTGCAGGTCCTCTCGACGGGAAACGCCTTCTCGACTTGGGTGTCCACATTGGTACTCAGGATGAAGTAGTCCTTATTGCCGATGAGGGATCGCAGGTCGAGGTAGGGCTCTGAGGCCGGCTCGCGCAGCATGAAATCGATATATCGCGCATAGTAGGCCCATTGCTGCTCGAGGCTGGGGTAGAGGTGATAGAAACCGTCGAAAAGGCTCTTGAAGCCAAATGCCTGCTGCCAGTCCTCCACCCCGGCACGCGTCATGCCCGCGCGGTTGTAATGGTTGAACCCCGCGGCGCTCGACATGCCCGAGCCGATGCCGACGATGATGGCGTCGGCATCGTCGATAAGGCCTCGAAGCCTATTCGCATCTCTTTCTAGGGGCGGCATCGGGCGATCTCCTCGAAAGCCGGGGCCATATCGCCGTCAACGAGAATTGTCTCGCACGATGCGTCGGGCGCCATGGCCTGACTGTAGTTGAACACGATGTAGGTGGCGTGCTCGCAGGCGTTTGCGATCTGGGCGAGCATGTGCTTTATGACGCCGTTGCGCAGTCCCACGCCAAGTTCGAGGATGGCGACCCTGCCGTTGCGATGGGTGCGCACAAGGCGCGCAAGCTCTTCGAACTGAGCTGTGGCGATGGCGTCTGGATGAGCGAGGCGCAGCTCGTCGATCGACGTGCGCGTGCTCCCCTCCGTCTCGAGCACGCGGCTCTCGTCGAACCCTGCGCGCGTGAAGTGCCCGTCGATATTACACGTGATCACGAAGGTGTCGGCGTGCTCCGTAAGATGCCGAAGCCCGTTCATGAGCGGGCTGGGCTTATATTCGAGATACTCCTTTTGATGGAACCGCTCGGCCCATCGGCGTCGCACGCCGGCATCCGGGGAGGCGAGTCCCTGCAGTATGCAGCCGATGCCGTCTGCCTGGGCGAGATCGCCGTACGCCTCCCGGAAATGGGCGTCGGCGCAGAAAAGGTTGAGTCCTTCCGCCATGTCGAGTCCGTTGCTAGCGCCGATGATGACAAGATCCGCCTCGGAAAGTGCCCTGCCTATGCGAACTGCTTTCGCCGTCTCCATGCGCTATCTCCCCAGCGTCTTGCGCACGTCGGCGAGCACGTCGGCGATGTCGGCGCGAACGGCGAGCCCCCGATCCTCGATCGCGCGGGGGAGAAACTGCGTCTTGTTGTTCACGGCAATGTAGCTAGCCTGCGGCAACTGCGCCGTGAGGGCCCAGAACGGCTCCTGGATAAACGCGGGCGTCATGCGGCCCACGCCCAGCTCGAGGAAAAGAATCCTCTGCCGCGCGTGCGCGTCGAGCCAGTCGGACACCTTGTGGTATTGCTCCTCGTAGAGCTCGCCCTGCAGGAAGTTGCCGTAGCCGCGAACCCAGGGGAACGCCTCTGCCCCGCAGCGCGGGCAGCGCGGCACGAGCTCCGTCGGAACCTCAAGGCCGTCTCCTATGGCCTCTACCATGCGGGAGACCGGCTCGACCGCGTCCCACACCTCGTCAGTGCAACAGCGGGAGCACTGAAAGAAGCGGTGGTCACCTTGGATCTCGGCCACCTTCTCCCAGGGATAGAGCTTCACAAACTGCGTGTCTTGGTTGGTGGTGAGCACGAAGAAATCCTTCTCGGCGAGAATAGCGTCGAGGTCCTTGTAGGGCTTGCGTAGTGGGGCGTTGAGCGTAGTGTCGAGGAAGGTGGCGAGGTATCCCCAGCGCGCCTCGGCGGTGGGCCAGCGGTAGAACGACCCCTCGAAAGCGCCCTTGAAACCGTAGCGTTCGGCGAATTTGCCGAAATGCCTGCGATAGGTCGCGTTGTCCTCGTAGTAGAAGTCGCCGCCGCCCGCCGCGGAGAGCCCGGAGGCCCCGCCCATCAGCACGCAATCGGCTTCCTCGATCATGTGGGCGAAGTCCTTGATTTGCTGGTCGTAGGGCTCGGACTCGCGGTCACTCAGCTCATAGGGCGTGCCGCCGCTGCGGTAGGCGGCCTGAAGGGAAAACGATCGGTTGGTGAGCTCGACAACGAGCTGCTCGTAAAAAGTCATCCAAAGCCCTCTTTCAATTACAATAAACAGGTGTCTATAAAAAGTATCCATGTTGATTTACGACAGAGCAATGAACAGCTTTGAAGCGCTGTCGATAAACGAGCGTTTGCTGGGCATTGTCGAGCGTTGCAATTGGAGGGGTAATGGAAACGGGGAAGATAGACCGTCGCCGACGCTATACGCTCTCGGTCATACGGGAGGCGTTCTTCGCGCTGCTGGCCGAGGTCGGCTTCGCGAAGATGACGGTAGCGGATATCTGCCGCCGCGCCGATATCAACCGCGGCACGTTTTATCTGCACTACGAGGACAAGTTCGCGCTGCTCGACGCACTTATCGACGAGGCCCTGGCGGCGGCGCCGCCGCTTGAGGGAACGGAGGCGGGCGCCCTCTGCCAGCGCCCGCCGGCAAATGATGACTATTATCTGCTCTACTCGGATGACGACGCGTACGCCCGGGTGGCACAGCGCGTCGTCGAGCGCGGCGCCGAGCAGATGGTTCCCTCGATCATGGAGGAGACCGGGCTTTCGCGCGAGGACGCCTATCTGCTCTTCGTCCACAACGTCCAGGGAAATCTCGCGGTCAACCGCCTGCTTGGTTGGAGGCGAGGGCCCGAGTTCGCCCACGCCCAGGAACTGCTCAGCGCCTATTCCGAAGGGGGCATGCGAGCGGTATCGGCTCGTCACGATCCCCGTAGTTGATTTTGACCGCGTGCCATTTCAGGCAGGCGACGTTGCTATGGCTCCTCTTTGATTTTCGACGTTGTATAAGGCAATCGTAATCGTCTTGAGCTTCTTTAGGGAACTTGAACAAGAGATATGGCCTGCTGGCGATTGATTAACTCCATTCGTTTTGGTTACAAGAAAACATGCTGCGCGCCTGCAGCATGAAGGAGAGGGAATCCTATGAAAATCGTTGTATTGAGTGGTAGCCCGCGCAAGGGCGCCAATACCGACACCATGGTCGAGGCGTTTGCCGAGACCGCGCGTGAGGACGGCAATACGGTCGAGGTCATCCGTGTTGCCGGCAAAAAGATCGCTGGTTGCCTGGGATGCCAGTACTGCTTTACCCATGAGGGCACCTGTGTGCAGAAGGATGACATGGCCGATGTGATCGAGTCGCTGAAAGACGCCGATATGGCTGTCTTCGCTTCGCCTATCTACTGGTTTGATATTACTGCGCAGGAGAAAGCCGCTATTGACCGCCTGTACGCCTTCGGTGCCACGGGCTTCCCGTTCACCAAGACGGCCCTTTTGCTCGATAGCCACAGCGAGGGCGTCTATGATGCGGCGATCGCTATGTACAAGTCAACCTGCGCGTACTGCAAGTGGGAGGACCAAGGCATTATCACCATCAGCGGTATGACCGAGCGCGACAGCATGGCCTCCTCGCCCAAGTTGGAAGAGGTGCGCGAGCTCGCCCGCAAGCTCGCCTAAGGACAAGAGGAGCGCATGGCAATCAGCGTTGGCGGAAAGCCTACTTCCCTTACCAAGAGGATTACTGATTGCCATGCATTGATGCCCTTGCGGACAATCTCGACGCGCTAGGAGGCCTTCTCGCTCAGGAACTCCCTGAACGCGGGGATGTCGAAGCCGACGAGGCCACGTCCACGTTCCCCGATAACGCCGTCCTCGAGGAGGCGGCGTTTGTATTGGCTTGCGTAGTTGCTGGCGACGCCCATGCGTTTGGCTATCTCCGAGACCCTGCTGGGGCCAGAATCGGGCAGCATCGCGAGCAAAAACTCAATGTCTTTATCGGAAAGCTCCCGATAGGTCGTTTCGAGAATTCGATCGCGCAGCTCCATACGGGCAAGCAGAGAACCCTGCTGTACATCAGGTGCACTGATTTTGGGCGAGTTCTCCGAAACATCCCATGTGCGATATCCGACGAGCTGCATCATATAGGGAAATCCGTCGACGGCCTTCACGGCATCCTCGAGCGCTTCTGGCGTGATTGAGCGGCCTCCGGCCTCAACGGTTTTGCGGAATGCGTTTGCAATTTCAACGTCAGTGATTCGTCCCAACTGATGATATTGGGAACGCCTGAGGAACGAGACGGAATCGTTACGCAGCAACGCCGATACTTTGTAGGGCAGTCCTGCCATGAGTAGGGCAACTTTTTTACCTTCGCGTACAAAGTGCTGGTAAACAGAGGCAAATTGAAGCATTTCTTCGAGATCGACGGTGACTTCATCGATGGTGATGAGAAGTCCGATGTCATGTTTTTCGAGTTGCTTAAAGATGCCATTCATGCGCGTGCGCCAGTTGCCCTGAGCCTCTTGAGCATATGTCCAATCGATGCCCACTGGGCCAATTTGAACACCGTTTATGCGCGCGTGAGGCTGTGAGAGGTAGCTATCTGCGGCTTCTTTGGTTCGCTCGATAATATCTTCGAGCATGCCTGGCATGGCGGAGACATTTGCTGCGATCCAGTCGTGTTCAAGCGCCGTTTCTGAAAGGAGCGAGAGAAGCGCCGTCTTGCCCGTTCCCCTTGCGCCAGTAAAAATGGTCGACAGGTTGGGATCTCCCGGGCCGTTGATAAAGCCACGGTTGATGTCACGCAGGATATGCTCGCGACCCGCTAGAAAGGGAGGGACGCTTCCGAACGTCGGGGTAAAGGGGTTCTTGCTGTACTCCATGGTAGCTCCTTTGCAAGTTTTGCTAATTTTTGCAAGTTTTGCTAACTTTTGCAAGTTTTGCTAACGACTGACCAAAGGGCATCGAAGCAGTGACGCTGACATTTTTTACGCAGAAAAATAAGCAGAAATCAATTTATCTGCGTTAAAAAATAGTTGAGAAGAAAAACGACGAGTCCCGGGCGCAATGCCGTTGCGTTCCGGGCCTCGTCGCTTTGCGAAGTATCTAACGATCTCGTTGCCGTGGTACCTAGTCAAACAGGCTCGGCATGTCGTTTTCCTTCATGAGGGCACCGGCAGAAGGCAGGCTCTGCGCGGTGAACTTCTCGGCCGAGACGCCGGCGCCAAGAATCTCCTCGGTCGTGCCGACGGTGGTGACCGAGCGGCCCTTCTTGGCCGTAAAGGCCTGGACGCCCTGCGTGTTGGTGGTCGTCTTGGTCTTGAGCAGCGACGTGTTGAAGTTCATCAGGCGGTAGTCACTCGAGACCAGCGCGATGTCGCGATCTTCCTTGAGCACCTGGGCATACAGCAGCTTGCTGCCACCGTAGATGGCGTTCTTGAGGCGCTTGCGGTTGGTTTTGGTGACGTATCCGGCAAGTGCGACACGCACCACGCGGCCGTTTTCAAAGACAAACAGCACGTCGGCCTTGTAGTCCTCAGGGTCGATGACCCAGATGACATTCTCGTCGGGTTCCATCTCAAGATCGGTCGGCAGGTACGAGCCCAGCTGGGCCGACTTGGTGTCCTCAAATGCCGCAACCTTGCACTTGTACACCTGGCTCTTGTTGGTAAACACGAGCAGCTCGTGCGTGTTGGAGGACGGGAACTCGATAAAGGGCTTGTCACCGTCTTTGTACTTGAGCGTGGTGGCCTTCTTGAGCACACGGTCCGTCATCTTTTTGAGATAGCCCTCGCGCGAGAGCATAATGGTAACCGGGTACTCTTCGACCTCGGGCTCCATGCTTACCTCGATAACCTCATGGGGCTCGATCCTGCCCGTGCGGCGCGGCATCACGTACTTCTTGTTGACCGCGGCTAGCTCGTCGCTGATGACCTTCTTGATGTTCTCCTCGCTGGAGAGGATCTCCTCAAGCTCGGCAATCTCGCCCTCAAGCTTAGCGATGTCCTTGGTGCGGTTGAGGATGTACTCCTCGTTGATGTTGCGGAGCTTGAGCTCGGCAACAAACTCGGCCTGGGTCTCGTCGATGTCGAAGCCGCGCATAAGGTTGGGCACGACCTCGGCCTCGAGCTTGGTGCCACGGATGATGGCGATGGCCTTGTCGATGTCGAGCAGAATCGCCTCGAGGCCGTGCAGCAGGTGCAGGCGCTCGGACTTTTTTCCCAGGTCAAAGTTAATGCGGCGACGCGTGGACTCAATACGCCACTTGACCCACTCGTGCAGGATCTGGCGCACGCCCATAACGCGAGGGTAACCATCGACCAGCACGTTAAAGTTGCACGAGAACGAATCCTGCAGCGTGGTCGAGCGATAGAGCTTGGCCATGAGCTTGTCGGGGTCGACGCCGCGCTTAAGGTCGATGGCGATACGCAGACCCGAAAGGTCGGTCTCGTCGCGGATGTCGGCGATCTCCTTGACCTTGCCCTCCTTGGAGAGCTTGACGATGCGCTCGATGATGACATCGGTCTTGGTGGTGTAGGGGATCTCGTAGACCTCGATGATGCGCTCTTCGGGAATCCAGCGCCAGCGGGAGCGGATTTGGAAGCTGCCGAGACCGGTCTCGACAATCTTCTCCATCTCCTCGCGGCGGTAGATGATCTCGCCGCCGGTCGAGAAGTCGGGCATGGGCATGTACTCGAGCAGGTCGCAGTTGGGATCCTGCAGGTAGTGCATCGTGGCGGTGCAGACCTCGTTGAGGTTGAAACCGCAAATGTCGGACGCCATAGCGACGCCGATGCCCTTGTTGGCCGAGACAAGGATGTTGGGGAACGTGGTGGGCAGCAGGCGCGGCTCCTTCATGGCGCCGTCGTAGCTGTCGACGAAGTCGACCGGGTCCTTGTCGATGTCCTTGAAGATCTCGGCGCTGATGGGGGAGAGCTTGGCCTCGGTATAACGCGAGGCGGCGTAGCTCAGGTCGCCCGAATAGTACTTGCCAAAGTTGCCCTTCGACTCCACGAAGGGGGCGAGCAGTGCCTCGTTGCCGGTGGCCAGGCGCACCATCGTCTCGTAGATCGCGGCGTCGCCGTGCGGGTTGAGCTTCATGGTCTGGCCCACGATGTTGGCGCTCTTCTGGCGCTCGCCCTTGAGCAGACCCATCTTGTACATGGTGTAGAGCAGCTTGCGGTGCGAGGGCTTAAAGCCGTCGATCTCGGGGAACGCACGCGAGACGTTGACGCTCATGGCGTAGGGCATGTAGTTGACCTCGAGCGTCTGCGTGATCGGCTGGTCGGTGACCTCGGAGTGCAGGCCGATGACGTTCTCGGCGTTGACCTGCTTTTTCTTCGGCTGGTTCTTCGTCTTCTTCTTTGCCACGATATCCTCTTGAACTTCTTATGGGCCGTCGTTGTCGATTTGCTGCTATTGCAGGTCCAGCTGGTCCAGGTATTCCTTGCCGTGCTCGGAGATATGGCGCTTGCGGCCCGCCTCGTCGTTGCCCAGCAACAGGTTGAACATGGTTTCCATCTTGGTGACGTCCTCGGGCTCCACCTTGATCAGACGACGCGTCTCGGGGTTCATGGTGGTGAGCCACATCATGTCCGGATCGTTCTCACCAAGACCCTTGGAGCGGTTGATGGAGCACTTCTGGTCGCCGATCTCCTTAAGGATGCCGTTCTTTTCGAGCTCGGTGTAGGCAAAGTAGGTCTTTTCTTTGCAATTGATCTCGTAGAGCGGCGACTCGGCGATATACACGTAACCCTCGTCGATGAGCGTGGGCACCAGGCGATAGAGCATGGTGAGCACAAGCGTGCGGATGTGGTAACCGTCGACGTCGGCGTCCGTACAGATAATGACCTTGTTCCAGTTGAGGTTGTCCAGGTCAAAGGCGCCAAGGTTCTTGATGCGCTTGTCTTTGATCTCCACGCCGCAGCCCAGCACGCGCATGAGGTCCATGATGATGTCGGACTTAAAGATACGCGGATAGTCTTCCTTCAGGCAGTTGAGGATCTTACCGCGGACGGGCATAACGCCCTGGAACTCGGCATCGCGCGACGTGCGAATGGCGCCCGCTGCCGAGTCGCCCTCTACGATGTAGATCTCGCGGCGGCTCTTGTCCTTGGAGCGGCAGTCGATGAACTTCTGCACGCGGTTGGCCATGTCGGTCTTTTGCTGCAGGTTGGTCTTGATGCTCTGGCGCGTCTTCTCGGCATTCTCGCGCGAGCGCTTGTTGATGAGCACCTGCTCCATGATCTTGTTGGCGGCGTCCTTGTTCTCGATCAGGTAAGTCGAGAGGCGCTCCTTAAAGAAGGCCGTCATAGCCTGCTGGATAAAGCGGTTGTTGATGGCCTTCTTAGTCTGGTTCTCGTAGGACGTCTGGGTTGAGAAGCAGTTGGTCACCAGCACCAGACAGTCCTGGACGTCCTGCCACTTAATGCCGCTCTCGTTTTTGTTGTATTTGCCCTGTTGCTTAATGTAGGCATCGATGGCGCTGGTCAGAGCGCTACGGGCCGCCTTCTCGGGCGAGCCGCCGTTCTCGAGCCATGACGAGTTGTGGTAGTACTCCTGCATCATGAAGGTGCGCGAGAAGCACATGCACGCGGTAATCTTGACGTTGTAGTCGGGCAGGTCCTCGCGATCGCGACCGCGACGGTCGGCCTCGATAAAGAAGGGCTCGGTGAGGTAGTCGGTACCGACCTTCTCGAGCACGTAGTCTTCGATGCCCTTGGGATAGCAAAAGTCCTCTTCGGTAAATTCGCCGTCGTCGCCCTCGATGCGCAGGCGGAAGGTCACGTTGGCGTTGACCACGGCCTGACGGCGCATGGTCTCGCGATACCAATCGTGGGGAATGCTAATCGAGGTAAAGACCTCAAGATCGGGGCGCCACTTGATGGTGGTGCCGGTGCGGTTCTCGTCGCTGGGCTCGATCTCGAGTGCCTTCTTCTTGGTGCCGACGACCTTGCCCTTCTTAAAGTGCAGGGAGTACTTGTTGCCGTCGCGCCAAACCGTGACGTCCATATATTCGGAAGCGTACTGAGTCGCGCAGGAGCCCAAGCCGTTGGTGCCGAGCGAGAAGTCGTAGTCGCCGCCCTGGTTGTTGTTATACTTGCCGCCGGCGTAGAGCTCGCAGAAGACGAGTTCCCAGTTGAAGCGCTTCTCGGAAGGGTTCCAGTCGAGCGGGCAGCCACGGCCATTGTCCTCTACCTGAATGGAGCCATCGCGAAAGGCGGTAAGGGTGATGAGCTTGCCGTAGCCCTGGCGCGCCTCGTCAACGGCGTTGGACAGGATCTCGAAGGCGGCATGCGCGCAGCCGTCGAGTCCGTCCGAGCCAAAGATGACGGCGGGGCGCAGGCGTACGCGCTCCTCGTCCTTGAGCTGGCGGATACTGTCGTTACCATAGTTTGCGGTGTTTTTTGCCATACTCGCTCTCTCGGTGCTCCTTTGCTGCGTTTAAGTCATATAGATAGTCAAGTTAGCATAGCCCAGGCCATGGGCGATTCCATCTAACACGAAATCCATCGAACGCGCGTTCGTTATCGGTATGGAAACTGACGGCTTATCAAATGATAGAATTGCCGCCACAAATGTTTTTATTAAGGGGGCTCACAGTGACCGAGAAAGAGAAGATGGAGCGCGGGGAGTGGCATGATGCCAACTTTGACGAAGAACTCCTGGCAAAACGGGCGAGGGCAGAGGCGCTCTGCTATGACTTCAATATGGGAAAACCCGGAAGCGACGCGCAGCTTGACGCCCTAAAAACCTTGCTCGATACCGATCTTCCGGCGGGGCTGACGGTCCTTTCGCCTGCCTACTTTGACTACGGGGACAAGACAACCTTTGGCGACGGCTGCTTTGTGAACCATGGCTGCTACTTTATGGACGGTGGTTCTATTACCTTTGGTGACAACGTGTTTATTGGGCCGTTTTGCGGCTTCTACACCGCTTCGCATCCCCTTGGAGCAAAAGAGCGCAACTTGGGTCTCGAGAGGGCTCTGCCCATTGTTGTTGGCGATAACTGCTGGTTTGGCGCGAACGTGTCCGTACTCCAGGGGGTTACCATCGGCAGCGGCTGCGTTATCGCTGCGGGAAGTGTTGTGACGGAAGACCTTCCGGACAACGTGATGGCGGCAGGCGTTCCCGCGGTCGTCAAGAAGATCATCGAACAATAACGGAGCTATTAAACGATGGGGCACGCATGGTTCCGGCAAATCCGGTTATTGGCGTGCGCGTTGGCCATGCCGATAAGTCCCACTTACTCGGTTCCTTCCGACTCGGTTCTGCCCGAGTAAGATTGAAAAGCGAATCGAAATCGCTGTGCCGTATGGCGATGACGAACATGATTTCCATAATGACAGATATAGTTGACATCTTTTGATTGATGCAATATATTTCTGTCATGTTGCAACGGATATCTGTCTAATACCACGAAAGGAACTCCATGCCGGGCAAAAAGAACCTACGCATGAAGGCGGCGCGCGCGGCGGTTGGCCTTTCGCAAGCTGACTTGGCCGAGGCCGTGGGCGTTACGCGCCAGACCATCGGCCTGATCGAGGCGGGTGGCTACAACCCCACGCTCAATTTGTGCGTGGCAATCTGTAAAGCGCTGCGCGTTACGTTGAACGACTTGTTTTGGGAAGACGAGAGCGACGTCGACCCTGACGCTCTTTAGGAGTTCGCTATGAAATTTGAAGATTTAAAACTCGTGCAAAAGTGGCGTGAATATGCCGGCCCAAAGGATGAACGCCTGGAGGCTGAGAACGCGAAGATCTACAAGATTGGTTTCGTACTGCTTTCGTTTGGCATGTTGATGATCTTTTTCTACCAGTTTATAGCTCGACAGGTTGCGTGGGTTCACAGCGACGCCAGTGAAATGCCGCATGGCTTTGCAACGCCGTTCGAGGCAGCCATGTATTTGTGGCTCGTTCTCGTGATGTTGATTTGCGCAGGACTGCAAACGCGGAAGGGCTATGTCGATACCAATCGTTTTGGGCAAACCGAGCATCTTCCTGTTGGATATTTCCTGCTTGTCAGCGGTCTTAGCGGCGCCGCGTTCGCGCTTGTTATTGCCGCAATGCGCTGTATCGCTGAGGCGCAGATCGTACCGCTCGAAAGCGTCTTTTGGTTGGCGAACCTGGCCACGGGCGTGTTCTGCGGTGCGACGATTTTCGCGGCCACGTTTGCTGCCCTGTGCGCAACGTTTTTCACGGCGAAAAGACGCCGTGCCAAGCTCGAGGCAGAACTCGACTCCTCTGACGACATCTAATGCGTAATGGGCTGGCTCTGGGTATCCAGAACCAGCCCATTTGATGTTCGATGAGCCGAGTCGGCGTCTCTCACAAAAGTAACTAGGAGCTAGCGAGGCCTATCCGAATTGACCTCATTGGTGGTGTCGGTTTCGAGCGCCGTGCGGCGGGCGCTGTAGGCGATAAGGCCGGCGCCTGCCGCGGCGAGCGCTGCAGCGGCTGCCGTAAAGGGAGCGTTGACATCGCCCGTGCCCGCAAGCGCGCCCGCTTTTCCGGAGCGCTTGTTATTGCCGTGGTCCTTGCCACTGCCGGAGCTGCTTCCGCCGGAGCCGCCGCCCTCGTCAGTACCGCCGCCGCTCGAGCCGCCATCGCCGTCTGCTGTCATCGGGGCGTCGTGAAGTCCTGTCGAATCCGCGCTGTCGCATACGCCGACCTGAACTTCTGAGCGTTCGCATGCTGCGTCGGGCACATGAAGCTCGTGCAGTACGGCACCCAGCGTCGAGTTTGCGCCCGGTCGAATTTCCTCGAGCGTTACGGGGTCGAGCGCCACCAGATTACGCGCCTTCGCATACAGCGTTACGCGTTTGCCCACTTCGTCGCCCCAACTCTCGGGGATGGCGAAGCTCATGCGGAACTGTCCCGTGCAGCCCGGTGCCAGCACGGCGTTTCCATTGTCGGCAACCAGCGGGTGCGTCGCAAAACGTGTGCCCAGCGTCTCGAGCGCGTACTTCACGTGTGCCATGTCGTTGGCCGAAGCATCCTCGGCGAGCTCCGGATCGTAGATCGATGCCATTCGTGCATTCGCTCCGAACCCGATGGATGCGCTGGAGAACGGCTGGCTGAAGCCCTCTCGGTATAGATCGATCGTGCCGGCGGTGAGCAGCGTGTTGCCGTCGTTTCGCACCGTGACCATGAAGGATTCGCCTGCTGCTCCGGGCACCACCGCGCCCGAGGTAGCGACCGCGCCCGTCGGAATGGCACACGCCACCAAGGGTACTTCGATGCCGTGCAGCTCTGCCTCGCTCTTCTCCGCGCTCACAATGTGCGTGGCGAGCGCGGAGAGCATGCCGCCCGACGTCAAAAATGTCGTTATCTGATCGGCGGGATGGTCCAGCTCGCACATCACGAACGGCTCCGTGAACAGATCGCCTGCCAAGGTGCTGGCGAAGATGCGGAAGTGCTTGCCCATCACTGCTACCGGGTTGCCTTCTTCGTCGTAGGTTTGTCCCACCTTGCCATCGGTGTTCTCTACATAGAGCACGCACCTGCCGTTGTTGCTTACGCTAAACGATGCCGGGCCACAGCCCGCGGCGCCCACGGGCTCCGACGCAAATGCCGATGCGCCTCGCGTCCAAGTAATGTGCTGCAGTTGCTCGTTGACGGTAGCCAAAAAGCCCGTGTGCTGCGGCCACGGCACCGCGTGGGGTACTGCGGCATCTGGCGACATAACGCCCCAACCCGCGATGGATTGGCCGATCACGGCGTACGATGCGCAGCCACAACCGCTTACAGTCTCGTATGCAACGGGCACCACCATTTTGCCGTTGATATTCTCGGGCGCGCCCAGCTCGATACTCGACGGTGCCTGCGGAAAGCGGAGAACTTGGCGGAACGTCAGGCTGTCGCCCGAAACGTCCGACCACAGGGTAAAGCACTCCAGCGCAACCTCTGCCTCGCTGCCGAGCGCCTTCTCTGCGGTGGTTCCGCGACGGTGGAGGTAGGCACCCGACAGGCGCCCGTCGACCAGCGTCTTGCCCACCGTGATACGCGGGCACTGCAGGCAATGGTAGCCATCCTCCTGAAGGCGGCCGCGCGAGATGTTGCGCCACGATGTGTGCGATATCACGCGAACTCCGTCGTTGCTTATGCGCAGACGCACGACGGACAGTATGCCGGCTGTGCTCGCCGTATCGAAAAGGGTGTTGTCGCCAGCGGGGCGCTCGCCCGAGACCAGCAGCACGTAGGCGTCCTGGTTTCCCCTCCCGTCTGTATATTCCACCACGTCGAAGTCGTAATCGAAGATGTCGTCGCGCTCCACGTCGCCCTCGCCAAACCCAAGGGGGAAGTCCACGGGCGTGGGGGCAGACCACGTGCCGTTCGCCTTTGTGTGTACCACCAGGCGCGAGCGGCCATTGTCGCCGTAGCGCACCGAGGCGATACGGAACAGGCATTCTACGCCGGCAATCATTGCCAGCTTCATGTGAGCTTCGCTGAGCACGCCAGCAAACAGCACGTTGTCGCTCGAGGGTTTTATGCCGCCACGCTCGTCCTCCGACACGCCGGCAGAATTGGCGTTGGGGTCCGCAACGGCGTTCGTTGCCTGACCGATGTAGGTGTACTCATACATCGGCGCGGCGTTTTCGTCGTTTTCCATCAGTGCGTGGACGAAATGCTCGATCTGTCCCGTGTCGTCGCTTTCTGCATCCGCCTCGAGCTCAATGCGCGTGACCGCTTGATCCCAATCGCGCACGACAGACGCGACGTTTACGGCAGTGGCCTTAACCTCGGCGCGTGCGAGCAGCTCGGCGTTGGTGACGATGGTGGCCGATGCGATAAACTGCGGCACACCGCCCGCCTTGATGCTGCCGGGCGTGCCGAAGCGGGCATCCAACGTGTAAGGCGTATCTCCACTCAATGCGAGCTCAGAGCGCTGGAGTACATACTGGTCGCCGTTGTTCACCGACATATTCCACGAATCGAGGAGTGTGGGCCACGACCCCGACCAAGCCTTGGTGGTCCACTTGAACATTACGAACTGGAGTATCACATCGACATCGACGTCTGCACCTACGCGCAGTCGCGGAAGCTGGTGTCCATCCGCCTTCTCGTACCCAATGAACAACGTGAGGGATGCGGCGCCGCGCACGGCAGACGAGGCGACGCCTGCAACGCCGGCTCCAAAGGTGACGGCAAGCCCGATCTGGATGGTGAAAGAGCCCGACGTGTTGGAATAGTCGAGCGAAATGTTCTTGAAAAACGCCGCGCCGCTGCCGTGCGTGTGGGCACCCACGGCGAGCGCCAGTTTTGCCAGCACCCAGGGGTTGACGTTTAGGAAAAACGGCACCGGTCCTAGGGTAAACTGCTCGGTCCAATTGAGGTCGGTTCTTACCTGGAAGAGGGCCTTAATATTGCCGTATGCGGGGTCGTCGTTGTTACCCCAGGTTTTGCCCACCCAATCGTAGGCGAGCGAGCCGTACAGCTGTGTGGCGATATCCATCGTGAACAGCGGCGTGCAATGGTGGCGAAGGAGCTTGGTGTTTCTTGGATCGGTGCCCGAACCGGCATTCATACTCTTGTACTGATTCCACTTCCCCTCCATCTCGTCGAGGTAGCGGTTTGCCTGCTTGGCGCCCGACTCGCGCGGCGATTTCTTCCAGTATTCCGGATCAGGGTTGCCCGAATCGTTCATATAGCTGGCTGGTTTGTATCCTCCGCCAAACAGCACGTATCCAGCAAACGAGAAATCGAAGAGAATCGGAAATGTGGGCATCCAGCACGTGAACTTATTGCCGCCGATGCCGGGAAACGCCGCGGGGAAATCAAACGGAGTGATCTCTTGGTCCATAGTGGTGGGAATGATGGTGGTCGAGCCCGATTCTGCCTTTGCGGCCGGCGCAGTGACAACGGCCATGGGGGAGGAGAGCGTGTAGGTTTTGCCCTGGTAGTCGAGGATAAAGCGCAGCTTGCATCCTTCTTCCAGAAGGCTCGACGCTGCATCGAGGAACTTGTCTTCGAGCGTGAACGTCGCCAGATTATCCGCGCCCGATGCGCTGGCCTTGACTTGGCCAATCTGCGTGACGGTTTCGGATGAGCTGCCCGCAGCGGGCATCACTTTGTTGATGCGCAGCGTTGCCTGTCCGCCCTGTGGCAGATGTGCCTGCACGGTAAAGGCGTGCGTATCGGGCTGGTCGTTTGCTGCTGCGTCCGCTGGCATTGCCATAAACGTGGCGTCGGCGTACTGGATGTCCCATTCGTCGAATGTGAGCTGGCGAAAGTACGGCTCGCCATCGGAGAGCGGACGTGTGGGTGCGGTAATGGCGGTTCCGCCTTGGACACGCGCGAGGGGAATCTCGACATCGCGGTAGCCCGCCATGCTAATGGAGATGCCGCCGTTAAAGTCGTACGCGTCGAGAAGCGTCGCCTCGTCCACGTAGCCTTCCGAAAGCGGCGCGACCTCAAAGATGGCCGTGCCTTCGTCATCGGTAGTGGCGGTGAGCTGCTTGCCTGCGGCATAGCGCGATGTGAGTGTGACCTGGGCACCCGTGATGGGCGTATTCTTGTTGGCGACGTCGACCACGACCACACCGAACATGGTGCGCGAGAGAACGAGCACCCTGAAGGGGTCTTTTTCGTCGGCATGGGCTTCGGTGGGCGCGAACGGCAATATGAAGGCGTTTGCGCTTCCCGGCACGCGCGGCAACATAATGCTCGCTAACGAGGACGCTCCGGCGACAAGTAACGAACGGCGATCAAGCATCTTTGGCTCCCATCCCGCAAGTATCGGTGGAAATAATCCAATTTTGCGAGAAGGCGCCTCGTGGCGGTAGTGCCATTCAAGGGTCAAAATGTCCAAATTGATCGAGCGAAGCGCCGGGTTCCGGAACGCGTTCGATGCGCTTGGCAGCCCGGTCGCTAACGCAACATATGCGCGACCAGCTCGGCGCGTGTGCCGATGCCAAGCTTTGCGTATACGCCGGATAGGCGGTTTTTGACGGTGCCCGGCGATACTCCCATATGGCGTGCGATTTCGGCGTTGGTCCACCCACGACAGGCGAGCATGGCCATGGCGAATTCCGTGGTCGTTAGATCGTCGGCCACGTCCTCGCCCGAATCGGGGTTGTGGATGCGCCGCCAGCCGTAGCTGAAGCGGTACGTGATCTCGATGATGCGCGCGAAGTCGTCAGGGTATTGCGTTTTTAGGCACGCCTCGATGAGCCCCTGTAAACGGCCGTGGTGCTCGCCAATGAGCTCGATAAGGCCGTCGGGACGTGCAATGTTCCAAGCAACTCCGAAGTGTGCCTTTGCGGCGTCGATGTCCTTGAGGCTCATGCATGCCATGGAAGCTGCCAGATGCAGGAACAGTTCCGAGATGGGATAGCTTCCCTGTTTCATGATCAGGGCATTTTCCGCCATGCCCAGACTGCGGCCGTATTCGCCGCGCAGATACAAGGCGTGTGCCATCACGTAGCTGGCGAACAGGCGCAGGCCTTCGGGCAGATGCGCCGCAAGTGGATAAAACTCTTCGGCAGAATACGGGGAAGGCAGATGTAGCAGGACGCTTGCGGCCGAGGCGAACAGGATATGCGTGGCGTGGACGGCGAGCGATTCTTCGTCGGTGGGCACATCAAGGATGCCCGCAAGGCACCGGCGGGCATCGGCGATACGGTTGAGCGACAGACTGGCATATCCGCAGATAAAGCATGCGGAATAGCGCAGTGCGGGGTCGGTGGCGTCAAGATAGGGGCGTGCTGCCTCGGCGGCGAGAGTGGCCTGTCCGCGAAAGTACAGCGCTTCTGCCGTGGCGATGGTGCGTGAATCGGGGTCGGAAATGCCTGCAACCGCATCGTCAATCTGCCCCGGCACAAAGGCAGTGCACATCAACGGCATGGGAACGCATGGGTAGCCATCGCAGTCCATCTTCCATCTCCCAACAGCTGGCAACAATAGCAGCAATTGTACTCCTGTTGCTCGGGACCCCTTTCGTTTTACTGTTCGGTTAACGCTACGGATCGTTTTGGAAGGCTTACGAGCATGGTGGTCCCGTTCTCGGAACTTGTTTCAACCTCTACCGTGCCACCGTGAAGCGTTGCAATCTCCCAAACGAGCGCTAGTCCGAGTCCTGCGCCGCCGTATGCCCTGCTGCGGGATTTATCCAGGCGAAAGAACGGTTGGAAGATGCTCTCACGGTACTGCTTGGGTATTCCCGGGCCCTGGTCCTCGACTCGCAGGAACACGTGGCTGTCGCTGCCGCTGATGGAGACGTTGACAGTCGAGCCGGAGCGGCTGTAACGGATGGCGTTTTCGACCAGATTAAACACCAGCCGATAGAGGAGCGTATCACTTCCGATTGTCAAAGCGTCTCCGGCGCAATCGAGGGTTACGTCCTTATTCTCGGCAAGCGGTGCAAGGTCGGTGAGGACCTCTTCGGACAAGGGACCAAGTTCAACAGCGTCCTCGCAAGGAACGCTGCGGAGCTCACTCATCTCGAGCAATACCTTGGTCATTCGAGACATGCGCTCGGTTTGTTCTTGTAGCAGGCCGAGCAGCTCGGCTGTTTCGGGTTGCAAGCCGGAGTGCTCGGAGATGAATAGTTCAATCTGTGCTTGCATAAGGGCGAGCGGGGTGCGCAGCTCGTGTGCGGCGTTGCCGGTAAACTGACGCTGTGCAGAGAACCCTTCGCCAAGACGGGCGATCATGTCGTTGAAAGAGGCGCTGCATCGTTGTAGCTCGGCGGGCACATCTTCACTGAGTCTGATTTCGCTTAGGTTGTCAGGCTGCACACGCTCAACCTGGGCTGCAAAAGCCCGTAGCGGTTTGAGCGCACGGCCGCTCACAAAGTATGCCAGCGCGCCGCCAAGGAGTGTGACTCCAGCCGTGATGTACCAGGTTGTCGTGCCAAAAGACTCCTGTGCGTCGTTTACGACGATCGTGACCTCGTTATCGAGGGTCGCTTTCGTTGGGTCGAATGCCTGGGGCGAATCTTCGCCGGTTGCGTTAAGGGCCGAGATGTTACTGCCGATGGCATCCATGTAGCGCATGCCCGTATAGCCGACCAGGCAGTTCGTCAGCACGCATGCCGCACACGTGAGCAGTGCCGTCATAATCGTTATGCGCCATTGCAGGGAAAGCCTTTTCATTCGCTATCCTCCATAACGTAGCCCTCTCCAATCCGATTGCGAATCGGGTCGTATCCCAAAGCGCTGCGTAGCTTTTTGCGGAGTGACGAGATATGAACGCGGGTTGCGTTGCTAAAGCTGTTCACGCTGCTATCCCAAACGTGCTCGATAAGCTCCTCTTGACTTACCGGACGTCCCTGATTAAGCATCAGGTATTCCATGATTCCCGTTTCCTTGCGCGTAAGAGACAAAGCCTCGCTGTTCACGGAAGCGATGCGCGCTTTGGTGTCAAAGCGGAGCTTTCCGCAGGTTAAAACTATGTCGCTTTGCGTAAAGCGCCTGAGGGTAAGGCTGCGGATCCTTGCCGCAAGCTCGTCCAGATGAAACGGCTTGGTGAGGTAATCGTTGGCGCCGGCATCGAGTCCGGCGACTTTATCGGATACTTCGCCGCGTGCGGACAGAATCAGTACCTTAGTCTCGCAGTCAGTTTTCCTAAGTTCCCTGAGTACGGTCATGCCGTCGATGCGGGGAAGGTTGAGGTCGAGTACCACGAGGTCGAAGGCCTCAACGTCCAGTAGGTCGAGCGCCTCCTGTCCGTCGTGACAGCAGTCGACACTGTACGCCAAGTTCCGCAAGCTGCGCGCGATTGCGTCACACAGCGCCCGCTCGTCCTCGACGATCAAAATACGCATAACAGTCTCCTTGCACATTTCAAATCGCGCTTAACACGGATTTTATAGCCGATATGGTCCAATGGTCGCGTAACGAAAGGAGTGGTCAGGTTGTTCAAAGCGGTAAAACCCGTGGTACAGGTCGCTTTGTTGATCGTCGGAATTGCCATGGTGTGCTTTGGCGTTGTGCGTGGCGAGGCGGATGCCGTGCTGGCCAAAGCGATTAGGCTGTGCTTGGAGTGTATCGGAATTGGATAAAAGAGAAAACACAGCGTCGCATGTTTTGGCTCGATTTCGCGGATTCATTCAGGCGGCGGCGACGCTCGTCACCAACATTCACCTGCCAAACTTTGCCAAAGGCGGCATCTATCAGGGCGCGGGAAAAACAGTCTGCGTACCCGGGCTTAACTGCTATTCGTGCCCCGCGGCATCGGGTGCGTGCCCCATCGGGTCGTTCCAGTCGGTAGTAGGTTCATCCAAGTTCAACTTTTCTTACTATGTTACCGGTACGCTCATTTTGCTCGGCGTGCTGCTGGGACGCTTTGTATGCGGCTTTCTGTGCCCGTTTGGCTGGCTGCAGGAGCTGCTTCACAAGATTCCCGGCAAAAAGTTCTCCACGAAAAAGCTCAAGCCGCTCACGTACATCAAGTACGTCGTGCTGCTGTTTGCTGTGGTAGTGCTGCCTGTGCTGGTGGTCAACGATCTGGGGATGGGAGATCCGTTCTTTTGCAAATACATCTGTCCGCAGGGCGTGCTCGAGGGCGCCATTCCTCTGGCCATTGCCAATGCCGGCATTCGATCTGCGTTGGGACAGCTCTTTACTTGGAAACTTGCCGTTCTCATTGCCGTGGTAGTGCTGAGCGTTTTGTTCTATCGCCCCTTCTGCAAATGGATTTGCCCGCTCGGCGCATTCTATGCGCTCATGAATAAGGTGTCCTTGTTGGGGATTCAGGTCGACGCGTGCAAATGCATCTCGTGCGGCAAGTGTTCAAGGGTTTGTCAGATGGACGTTGATGTGGTCCGCGCGCCCAATCATGCCGAATGTATCCGGTGCGGAAAGTGCATTGGGGCCTGCCCCGTCGATGCCATCAGCTATCGCTATGGCCTGGATGTGTCGGCGGAAAAGCTTCCCTTGACTGCCGATAAAAAGTAAACAAGCTTCGACAAAACGGAGGAATGACTATGAAGCTTTCTAAGATTGCGGCCCTGTTTATGGTGCCGGTATTGGCCTTGTGCCTTGTGGCATGTTCGGCGCCCGGTGGCAATGCGAGCGAATCTGCGAGCTCCGATCCTAAGATCGCAGAACTCACTGCGCAGAAGCCGGCCAATGCCGACGAGGCCGCCGAGCTGTATGCGAAGCTCATGCAGAAGGAGAACGAGATCTTTTCGAGTGATAACGCGCTGTGGGAAAAGGTATTCAATGCGGCAAATAAAGACTCGGCAATGATTGAGGATGGCATCAATTACGGCGATTTTCTGCTCAAGACCATCGACGGCGCCAAGGATGAGTTCACGGCGGATGAGCTTAAGACACTCAAGGCCGGTGCACAGCAGATCAAGGAGATCGAGGACAAGCTCGAGAGCCTGGAGAAGGAGTTCCCCGGCTGTGGAAGCACGCCGAGTGCAGGCGAGAGCGTCGACGCTTCGACCGCTGGCATGACGGCTGGTGCCAATGCTTCGAGCGAGGCGACGAAGTTCCCCAGCTTTACGGGCAAGGACCTGGATGGCAACGACGTGAACAGCGACGAGCTGTTCTCTAAGAACAAGGTCACCGTCATGAACTTCTGGTTCACCACTTGCAAGCCGTGCGTGGGCGAGCTGGGCGATCTTGAGAATTTGAATAAGGAGCTCGCCGAGAAGGGCGGCCAGGTCGTGGGCGTCAATTCCTTTACGCTCGATGGCAACAAGGGCGAGATTACAGATGCCAAGGACGTGCTGAGCAAGAAGGGCGTGACGTATAAGAACATCTGGTTCAAGTCGGATAGCGAGGCCGGTAAGTTCACGTCAAATTTGTTCTCGTTCCCGACAACGTATGTCATCGATCAGAATGGCAACATCGTAGGGGAGCCCATCGTGGGAGCCATCAGCTCCGCCGAGCAGCGCGCAGCACTCAACAAACTTATCGACCAGGCGATTGCGAATAGCGAGCAGTAAAAACACGTAAAGCATCGCGAGGATCGTGTGTCGCTGTGCGGAGTAGTCCGCTGCCTTTCAAGATAAGCTCCACCATATAGAGGCCCCACTTGGGGCCTCTTTTTTGGGCGCCGTCCCTTTCGTTTTTTGATGCGGTTCCCTACATTCCTCACTGGCGTCGGTGAAAAATGGGGATAGAGTAGGACAAACGCGTCGAATACGAACGGCGGGGGAGAGCGGGCGAGTGCGCCCGCGTGGGAGAGGTTGCCGTCCATGCTGGAGCTCAAAGGAATTTGCAAAAGGTACGTTACGCAGTCGTTTACGCAGGTGGCGCTCGACAACGTAAGCCTGTCTTTTCGCGATAACGAGTTCGTGGCCATCCTGGGTCCCTCGGGTTCGGGTAAGACCACGATGCTCAACGTTATCGGCGGACTCGACCACTTTGACTCGGGCGACCTGCTGATTGATGGTATTTCGACCAAGGATTTTCACGATCGCGATTGGGATGCTTATCGCAACAACCGCATCGGCTTTGTGTTCCAGAGCTATAACCTCATTCCGCATCAGACTATTTTGGAAAACGTGGAGCTGGCGCTCACGCTCACGGGCGTGGGACATGCCGAGCGCCGCCAGCGTGCGCGCGAGGCGTTGGAGAAAGTTGGCCTGGGCGAGCATGTTAACAAGCGCCCGAGCCAGCTATCGGGCGGACAGATGCAGCGCGTGGCCATCGCCCGCGCCCTGATCAACGATCCCGAGATTGTGCTGGCAGACGAGCCGACCGGCGCTTTGGATTCAACGACATCCGTACAGGTCATGGACCTGCTCAAGGACGTGGCGCGCGACCGCCTGGTCATCATGGTCACGCACAATCCCGAGCTGGCGTACCAATATGCCACGCGCATCGTCAATCTGGCGGACGGCAAGATCACCGACGATTCCGATCCCTTCGATGCTGCCAAGGTCGCGCGTCGCGAGGCAAAGCCTACGCGCAAAACCTTGATGAGCTTTGTGACGGCGTTGGGGCTTTCTGCCCGAAACCTCATGACCAAGAAGGGCCGCACGGCCATGACGGCCTTTGCGGGTTCGATTGGCATTATCGGTATCGCGGCGATTCTGGCGCTGTCCAACGGCGTAAACGGCTACATCAAAAAGGTCGAGGAGGATACGCTCTCGAGCTACCCGCTCACCATCTCCAAGCAGGATTACGACCTGTCGTCCATGATGGGCGGACAGGGGGCTGCGGATGATGACTCGCCTGAAAACGTGGATTCATCCGACGACAGTGCCGGCGGCAAGGCTAAAGGAACCGATAAGATTCCTGTGGTCACGGCCGTAAAGGATATGTTTGCGAGCGTTAAGTCTAACGACATGACAAGCTTTAAGGCATGGCTCGATGCCGGTGGCGACGGCATCGATAAAGAGGTCAACGCCATTCAGTACGGCTACGGTGTATCGCCGGTTGTCTATCGTGCCGGCAAGGGCGATGAGAAGCCCGTCCGGCTTGTTCCCAACGCTATGACCGAGGCAATGAGCGGAGGCGCGAGCTCGGCGGCAACGGTGAGCATGGAATCCATGGGAACCTCGGTCTTTAACGAGATGATTGACGACCAGAGCCTGCTCGACAGCCAGTACGATGTCGTCGCCGGTCATTGGCCCACGTCAGCCAACGAAGCCGTGATGGTGCTTTCGAGCCGCGGTACGGTGGGCGACTACACGCTCTATAGCATCGGTGCGCTGGACATCGATGAGCTCAACGATCTGGTAAACAGCGCTATGACGGCTGACGGTGGGGTCGAAACGCCCGAGACCGGCACCGACTTTACCTACGACGATGCGCTGTCTACCACGTTTAAGGTGCTGTCGCCGGCTGATGCGTATCGCAAAAACGAAGAGACTGGCATGTGGACTGACATGTCTGACGATGCCGACTTTATGACGGCCAAGGTTGCCGACGGTATTGACGTGCGCATTGTGGGCGTGGTGCGACCTAACGAGACGGCCAACGCGAGCGCATTGACCCCGGGCATTGCCTATACGCATGCACTGACTCGTCAGCTTATGGAACGCGCCGCAAATTCGCAGATTGTGCAGGAGCAGCTTGCTCACCCCGAGATGGATGTCTTTACGGGCAAAACCTTCGACGAACTGCAAGGCGAGGCCAAACAAGGCGTGGATCTGAGCAGCATGTTCAGCGTGGACGAGGCGGCGCTCAAGAGCGCGTTCTCGTTTGATGCGTCTGCACTCTCGGGTGCGGCCGGCGGTATGGACCTTTCTGGCATCGATCTGTCGGGGCTGGACATTGACCTTTCGGGCGTTGGCAAGGACATCGACTTCAGCGACATCATGGCAAAAGCGCCAACCCCAGATTTCTCGGGTATCTTTGACGGTCTGGAACTCACGCCCGAGCAAATGCAGCAGGTGGGAGCACTAGCCAACCAGCTGTTTGAGGGCTTTTTGCAGTCTGATCAGTTTAAGGCGCTGTCGCCCGAAGATCTTAAAGACGCGTCAAAGCTCGCTGCCGCATTCTCGACGTATCTTGAGCATGATGCCGCAGCCCAGCAATGCCTGGCTCAATTGAAGGCGCTCGGCGGCGATGCCCTGGCCGAGCGCCTGCAACAGGCGATGACCGACTATGTGCAAAAGCAGCTGGCTCCGTATCTGCAGCAGGCTATGGATCAGGTGATGAAGGCAATCAGCGAGCAGATAGCGTCGACGGTATCGTCCCAGCTCAAGGCGGGCGCAGCGGGGCTTATGGACCAGATGGCGACGCAGATGTCTTCGAGTTTTGCCAACCTGACGAGCGCCATGCACGTGGATGCGAGCGCCTTTGCTCGTGCCATCCATTTCAACATGGACGCCGAGGACCTGAGTTCGCTCATGATGAGCTATGCCAAGGCTTCGAAGCTCACCTACGACAACAATCTGACCACGTTGGGCTATGCGGATGAGGCAGACCCCATCTCGGTTAAGATTTTCCCGCGCGACTTTGAGGCCAAGGAGCGCGTACTCGATCACATCGATGCGTACAACAAGCAGGTCAAAGCCGCTGGCCACGATGATCGGGCAATTTCGTACACCGACTACATGGGCATCATCATGGGCTCGGTGACCGACATCGTGAACACCATCAGCTTGGTGCTCATCGCATTCGTGAGTATCAGCCTGGTGGTGAGCTCCATCATGATCGGCATCATCACCTACATCAGCGTATTGGAGCGCAAGAAGGAGATCGGCATCCTACGCGCAATCGGTGCGTCGAAGCGCAACGTGGCCAACGTATTCAATGCCGAGACCTTTATCGAGGGCCTCATCGCCGGCGTCTTTGCCATTGTCGTCGTGGTGCTCGTGAGTTTCCCGGTCAATGCCTGGGCGCTTGCGGCCAAAAAGGTCCCCAACCTGATGAGTCTGCCCGTGCAGGATGCGCTGGTGCTCATTGCAATTTCGGTGCTGCTGACGGTTGTTGCCGGCCTGCTGCCGGCCCGTAGCGCATCCAAGAAGGACCCCGTCGAAGCCCTGCGCTCCGAATAATGTGACAAAGGGACAGTCCCTTTGTCACATTGAGACCCTTGCGAAAACGGGGTCTAATTACCGTTCGGCAGGTTAAGAACTCCCTCTCCCCGCTTAATGCTTGACGAAGAGTCCTCTGGTTTATATACCTATCGGTAGGCATATAGGATGTATTGCCGATAGAAATGGAGCAACCATGACTCTCACCACACCAGCCAAAAAAGATTGTCTCCGTGAAAGCGGCGCATTTGCTTGGGTCGTCGTTATTGCGCTCGGCTTAATGTCCGCCGGAACAACTGGCACATATAGCATTATTGCCGGCTCATTCGTTGCTCCAGTATGTGAAGATCTGGGCTTTGACTACACTTCTTTTTCTTTCTATTTCACCGCGATTCTTCTTGGCCTTGCGCTTGGGCTTCCGCTTTTGAGTCGCTTCATTCCAAAAGTAATCGGCAAACCATGGCATATTTGCATTGAACTCGTCCTTATTGCCGCCGGCGCCGCAATGGCGTTCTACACCGAGGTCTGGATGTTCACCGTCTCCGCCGCAGTGATCGGCATCTGCTTTTCGTTTACAACGGGCGTCTGCATGTCCGATGTCATTGACCAATGGTTCAGCAAATCGTCCGGTCTCGCCATCGGCCTCGCTTGGGGCGTTAATTCTCTCTGCACGCTGTTATTGAGTCCTGTCATTACGCTGGTCATCGAGCAGCAAGGCTGGCGTACGGGATACATCGTGCTTGCGGCCGTTTCTGCAGCTATGATTTTGCCTGCAAGCGCATTTATCATTCGCCTTAACCCCTCTGATCGCAACATGCTTCCGTACGGAGAGACCGCCTCCGAAACCCATGAGAGCTGCAGCGCCGATGAGCAGGAAGATGTCCTTTCGGGCATGGCACTCCGCGATGCCGCGAAAACGCCGTCTTTTATTCTCTGTGTCCTCTTGCTTTGCGTGGCGCAGCTCACCTGCTGCATGAACCAGCTGTTTCCAACCTATGCAAGCGAGGTCGGTTTCAATCCTATCGTAGGAAGCTTAATGGTCTCGGCAGCTTCACTCTCCGATATCTTCCTAAATCCCTTCGTGGGCAAAACATGCGACAAGCTTGGCGCTATTAAAGCAACGGTCGCATGGACAGGTGTCAGCATTCTTTCATTCCTGCTTCTTATCATTGGCGGAAGCAATGAGACCGTTTCCATCATTGCAGCTGGTGTAAACGATGTCATGTTCGCCATCGTTGGAACCGCAATGCCGATGCTTCTCCTCTCGCTCTTTGGATCACGCGATTTTGGAAGGATCTATTCGATCGTTTGCTCAGCGGGCTATGTCGTCGGTGCTTTTGGAATGCCGGTCATGATGAAGGTTTACGGCATGGCAGGGTCATTCCAGGGAGTATTTATCTTCTGCATTGCCTGCAACCTTATGATTGCCGCGTTTGCTATCGTTTCCGGCTTTCTCAATAAGGCTGCTGAAAAGTAATAAGCGCCGATTTGCATCGGCATAGATTGCCATGCAACAGGGGTCGACTCCAAGCCAGACTGGAGTCGACCCCTGTTTTCGTTTTAAAGGTTGCCCGCAGGCACCATGGGTGCCAACATGCGCTTCAGCTTGGTTGGTTTATTTGAACATAAGCTCGACTATTCCCGCCCAAACCGCTTTCTCATCAATATCCTCACCTTGAGCGACCGTATTGCTTGCTCCCTCCAGAACGGTATAAAGAATTTGTACGTAGAGCATTACGTCGGCGCTATCGGAAAACGCGCCAATCTCTACACCATGAAGAAGGATGTCTTTAAGCGCATCCATGGTTCGTTTGGTCGCCGTCGCTTGACGTTCCTGAACTGCAGGAATTCGATTTGCTTGAACGCTAACCTCGGCCAGCACGCGCCGGCGCTTTTCATCGCTTCGATAGCCACCTATAACTGAATTGCCGAGCTCGATAAGCGCGGCCTTGAACCCGTCCCTATCGACTATTAGCGAGTAGTCGCGCTGATAGTCAATGGTCGGAAACATGCTGTCCAAGAGCGTAGTGAAAATCTCCTCTTTTGAGGGAAAGTAGTAGTACACCGACGGCTTGGATATACCGACAAAGTCGCAAATCTTTCCGATAGACGCTTTGTCATAACCGACTTCTGCCACAAGATCGTACATTGCGTCCAATATTTTTTTTCTTGTGCTCACGCTGCATTTCTCCATTGCAAATCACTTCCGCACTACCAACATTATTAAGGATGGCAACGGAACATCAATTCGTGTCCAAACATGACCACTATATACGGCGAACGGTATGTATCAGTAGGCGAGCGGCAATTATTCAAAATTATCTACCGAACGGTAGGTATAGTAGTACTATAGCAGGTGAAACCCCGCTATTGTCGCGGCCGGACAGCATCGCGGGAAACCCGACGGAAGGACCAACCATGTACGAGAACTATCGTATGCCGGGCGAGTTCGAGAAGCGCTCCAACGTCTATGTGACATGGCTTCCCGATTACATCCGTGCAGAGGGCTACGATAACCGCCAGCCCTGCGTTGACGTGATCAAGGCTCTGCTCGAGTATGGCGACGTTACGGTCAACCTCAATTGCGGCACCCCCGGCTCCTATGAGGAGGCTTGCTCGCGCCTGAAGGAGGAGGGGGTTGATCTCGATCGCATCGAGATCACGCAGTTCGAAGACTCCAACTTCTATGTCCGCGACAACGGTCCCAGCATCATGGTCGACGACAAGGGCCATTCTTATATGGTCAACCCCGCTTGGACCTATTACGGCGTGTGGGACAAGAACTCCCCGGAGTGCCAGTCCGCACGTAAGGCAGCCGTTCACATGGCGGTTGCGCTCGGTTGCTTCGATATCGTCAATTCCGAAATGGTTTCGGAGGGCGGCGACCGCGAGTTTGACGGTCACGGCACTCTGATCGCCATCGAGGACACGGAATGCCGCAAGCGTAATCCCGAGTTCACGAAAGAGGAAGTAGAGGCCGAGTATAAGCGCATCTACAACCTCAACAAGGTTATCTGGCTTCCGCAGCCTATGCTCGAGGACGACGACTATCGACTGGGCATCCTCGACGAGAAGGAAGACGGAACTCCCGTCTTTGGCATGAGCTTTGCAGCTCACATTGATGAGATGTGTCGCTTTATCACTCCGAACAAGATTCTTCTTGCCGAGGTGTCCGATGAAGAGGCAGCCTCGAGCAAGGCTGGAGCAGAGTCTCGTCGCCGCATTGAGGCAGCCTACGAGATCCTGAGCAACGAAACGGACTGGGAGGGCAAGCCCTTCGAGATCGTTCGTATGCCCACCGCCGAGCCTATTGAAGTCGTTATCGCCCCTGGCGATGAAGATTACGAGCTCTATAAGGGCTTCATCGACGAAATGGGCGGCAAGTTTATGGATGGCACCCCCTGGCCCGAGGGCCCCGTCCACTTCTACGCCGCAGCGAGCTACTGCAACTTCCTGATTTGCAACGGCGTCGTTCTTGGCCAGCGTTATTACCACGAGGGCATGAGCGAGGTCGTGAAAGAGAAGGATGGGCAGGCCAAGGCAGTTCTTGAGAGCTGCTTCCCTGATCGCAAAGTCATCATGATTGATTCCCTCGCGCTTAACCTGTCCGGCGGCGGCGTGCACTGCTGGACTAAGGACGTGGCGGCCAGTCGTTAGTGAGCCTTAGAGCCTGCGCTCTTTGGCTTAGGCGCCACATGTACCGCTCCCCGAGGGATATCCGTGTTTTCCTCGGGGACACATTCAACAATAATTTTGATAATAATTCGAAAGGAAATAGGCATGAACAACAGCCTCCGCGGTCGCGACTACATCAACATCCATGATCTCTCCTCCGAGGATTTCCGCTATCTCATCGATCTTGCCTGGAACCTTAAGGCTCAGAAGAAGTCTGGTGTCGACCAGCGCTACTTCCCCGGCAAAAACGTCCTCGCCAACTTTGAGTGGGGCTCGACCCGTACTCGTTGCGCATTCGAGACCTCCTGCAATGATTTGGGCATGGGCTTCACTTATCTGACCAACTCCCACATGGGTGACTGCGAGACCGTCAAGGATGCCATGCGCGTCTTTAACGGCATGTACGATCTCATCGTCTACCGCGCACAGAAGGACGAGCAGTTCCTCTATGACGTCGCCGACCTGGTTGACATCCCGGTCATCAATGCCCTTACTCTCGGCGATCACCCGACTCAGATGCTCGCTGACGCTCTTACGATGGAAGAGCAATGGGGCGGTCTGCGTACGAGCCGCGGCAAGAAGATGGCTTTCGTTGGCAACTGCGCCGGCGCCCCAGTGTGGTATGGCCGTCTGTGCGCTATGCTCGACATGGACTTCCTCGCCATCGGCCCCGACGACCTCCGTCATCAGATGTGCAAGGAAATGATCGAAGAGGTGGAGGCCTGCTACGCCAAGTACGCTCCCAATAGGACCTTTACCATCACCTCTGACCTCGATGCCCTGGATGGCGTTGACGTTATCGTTACCGAGGAGTGGCGCTACATCAACCCCGAGTGCGGAGAAGAGGTTCTGGATCCCGACGACTACAACTCCTGGTTGGGCGATGCCGAGTCTCTGTACCCCTATCGCGTCACCAGCGAGCTGTGCAAGCGCACCAACAATCCCGACATCTTCTGCATGCATGAGCTTCCCTCTGTCCACAACGCGGATCACCGTGTTGGCAAGATGCTCCTCGACCAGTGCAAGAACGACCTTCATCGCGAGATCATCACCGAGGGTTTCGAGATTGCCGACGAGTGCTTTGAGGCCAACGCTTCGGTCATCTTCCGTGAGGCAGAGAACCGTCAGCACACCATCAAGGCCGTTATGTGTGCCCTTCTGGGTCTCTAGGAGCTGCGTCAATGGAAAATGCAAAGTTAAAGAGCAGCAAGGTTTACGCATGGGTTCTCGTAATCGCGCTCGGCCTTATGTCTGCCGGCACGACCGGATCCTATAGCGTCATCGCGGGCTCCTTCGTCGCACCCGTGTGCGAGGAGTTCGGGTTTGACTATTCCATCTTCTCGTATTACTTCACCGCAACGCTCATTGGTCTTGCGGCAGCTCTTCCGTTTGTCGGAAAACTCATTCCCAAGGTCGTTGGCAAGGTTTGGCTCCCCGTTGTCGAGCTTATTTTGCTCGCTGCCGGCGCAGGCATGGCCTTCTACACCGAAGTCTGGATGTTCATCGCCGCTGGCGCCCTGATTGGCGTTTGCTTCGCCTTCACCACCGGCGTCGCTATGTCCGACGTTATTGACCAGTGGTTCAAAAAATCTGGTGGCCTGGCAATCGGTCTCGCTTGGGCAGTGAACTCGATTTACATGCTCATCATGAGTCCCGTCATCACCTCTGTCATCGAGGCCGCTGGCTGGAGAACTGGTTATCTGGTGCTCGCCGGTGTTTCCGCAGTGCTCATTCTCCCAGCTTCCATTCTGATCATCCGCTACAAGCCTCAGGACAAGGGCATGCTGCCCTATGGCTACGTCGAGGGCGAGACGGTCACCGAGACCGAGGAGACGACCGAGGATAGCACGCGTGGCGTTAGCTATGCGCGCGCCATTAAGTCGCCTGCCTTCTTCTTCTGCATCGGCTTCCTCTGTCTCGTTCAGCTCACTTGCTGCATGAACCAGCTCTTCCCGACGTATGCTTCCGAGGTTGGTTTTAGCCCCATGGTGGGCGGCTTCATGGTATCCGCTGCATCGCTCTTCGATCTGTTCCTCAATCCGATCGTCGGCACCACTTGCGATAGGTTCGGCAGCACGAAGGCCATTCTGGGCTGGCTCGCTGTCTCCATCCTCTCCTTTGTCATGCTCATGATGAGCAGCGGCAACTCGACGCTCAGCATCCTCGCAGCAGGCGTGAACGACGTAATGTACGTCATCGCTGGCACTGCCCTGACCGTTTTGGTTATGGATGTCTTTGGCTCCCGCGATTTCGGTCGCATCTTCGCGCTGATCTGCTCCGTGGGCTATATCGTCGGCGCCTTTGGCATGCCCGTTATGATGAAGGTCTATGAGCTTGTCGGCTCCTTCCAGGGCGTCTTCATCTTCTGCATCGCATGCAACGTTATTATCGGCCTGTTCTTGCTGCTGGCAAAAAAGACTGGTAAGAACCTCTCCTGGGACGAATAGTTCGATTCGTCTTAGACATACGCTGTAGGGCTTAACCTGCAGCCGCTTTGGGGCATCGACTAACATCGGTGCCCTTTTTCATCGAATGTGACAAAGGAGCAGCCACTTTGTCACATTGAGTGGCATGTAAATCGAGGTCTAATACTTTTCCGAGAAGTGAACGGCCATACTTGGGCCTCCGAAGCATCGACATTTTTAGACGTCAAACCCGCAGGATTTGGCTGGCAAAACCGCAGGAAATTGCATCTCGAAAGTGCAGATGCTTCGGGGCCCGTTTTCACTCGTTCACTTCTCGGGAAAAGTATTAGACCTCGTTGTATGGGGTGCGGCTGGAGGGTGGTCATCGTTCAGTAGCTACCTCTTCCTTGTGAATCGCCTGAAGCGCAAGGCATAATGCATGTGACAAAGGGACGGCCCCTTTGTTGTGTTGATATGAGAGAAGAGTAGATGATTCTATCGTTGGCCCCTATGGAGGGGATTACCGGGCATGTGTTCCGTCGCGTGCATGCGGAGTGCTTCGGCGCGCTCGATTGCTATTACACGCCGTTTTTGCCGCCGCCGCGGGTGGGAAACCGCTTTGGCGGCAAGGCGTTTAAGGAGATTGATCCTGCCAATAACCAGGGGCTCAACGTGGTGCCTCAGCTGATGTCCAAGAACGCGGACGAGTTTGTGTGGGCGGCACAGGTGCTCGCCGACATGGGCTACCGCGAGGTCAATCTCAACTTGGGTTGCCCTTCGGGAACGGTTGTCGCCAAGGGCAAGGGCTCGGGTTTCTTGCGCAATCTCGACGAGCTCGAGGCGTTCTTAAGCGATGTGTGCGAGCGGTCGCCGTTGCCGGTGTCGGTAAAGACCAGGCTGGGGCTGGAGAATGACGACGAATACGAGCGCGTGCTCGATCTGTATTGCCGCATGCCGTTGGCAGAGCTGATCGTGCATCCGCGCGTACAGAAGGACCGCTATACGGGCTCGCCGCGCAAAGAGTTTTATGGCGAGACGCTGGAGCGTGCGCCGTTCCCCGTGGCCTATAACGGTGACATTTTTGATCTTGAGGATATGGACGCGCTGGTGGAGGCCTATCCCGGCACGCGCCATGTGATGTTGGGGCGTGGCCTGCTCGCGAACCCCGCTCTGGCTCGCATGGTCAAGGGCGGCCCTGCTGCAACGGCTGCTGAGCTGCAGCGCTTTCACGACACGCTGTTTGCGGCATATGCAGAAGAGATTGGCGGTAACGCGGTCTTTCGTATGAAGGAGTGGTGGTTCTACGCCAAGTGCGCCTTCGCTGACCCCGCTACCGTTCATAAACTCGTACGCAAGACTAAAAAGGTCGACGAATACCGCGCCGCCGTCGATCGTGTCTTTCGCGAGCAGCCACTCGCACCCATAGCTCGCTTCCGCGGCTAGTTAGTCATCGGGGACGTTCTTTAGCGACTAGTCATTTAAGAACGTCCCCGATGACTACCCGCAAAAACTGTACGTCAGCATCCAAAGATGTCGAAAAATGTCGACTTTGGATGCTGGCGTACATGTTTGGGTTCGGAGGGTGACTAGGCAATCATCGCATCGAGCGTGATGAGCTCCCTGAGTCGCTCCGTGCGTGTTTGCCCATGGCGCTTTGCTTTTGCGTCAAACGCATCAAGAACAGACTCACCCACACGTGCCGATAAAACAACGCTTGGCTCATCGGAGATCGACGGCCTTCCCAGCTTGATGGTGCGACCCTTCGGCCACTCATCTTTTTCGTATGCCTCCGCGGCTTTCTCCAACTCTCCGGGAGCAAACCCCATCATCTTTTCGAGCTGCTTAGCGTCCATAGCGCCTCCTATCGATCGGCATAATGTCGAGCAGAGGTCAACGGATACTCTTTTTGTATACAGTTTTGTAGACAAAATACAAACAGTTTATCAGGCTAATTAGCTTGTTTTGACCCGCGTGTTCGATAGGAAATGAGCATTGACGGTTTCGATACTCCTTTGCTTTTCAGCCTGGAATTTGGATGCTCATTGAACTTCCGGAGGGGAGCGCTTTATTAAGCTATCGAGATTCTGAGCAGGAGCTCTCACTGGTCTTCGATAATGGGACCAGCTTAATTCGCGACACAGTGTGTCGCGAATGG
>CABQLK010000018.1 GCA_902465015.1 uncultured Collinsella sp. | reverse complement strand
ACATCAGACCTTTCCAAAACACGCTATAGTCATCAGACGAATTCAAAAGGTCTGATGAATTGGAGGAAAGATGTCAGACCCAACGTTTATGGCCGACCCCACCAGGCTGGTCATCGCCGCTATCGTGGGCATCGCGCTGCTGCTTGCGCTCATCATTAAGTTCAAGCTGCATCCTGTGCTTTCGATGATGGTCTCGGCGCTCGCGATCGGCATCGGCGCCGGTATGCCGCTCGACCTGGTGGCGGACACTGTCACCAAGGGCGTGGGAACCACGCTGCAAAACATCGCCCTGCTCATTGGCCTCGGCTCGATGTTTGGCCAGATTCTTGAGGAGAGCGGCGGCGCCAAGAAGATCGCCCAGACCTTCATCGATACCTTTGGGCAGGGTCATTCCAGCTGGGCGCTGGGCATTACCGGTCTGGTTATCGGCACTACGGTGTTCTTTGAGGCCGGCGTGGTCGTTTTGATCCCACTTGCGTTTAGCGTGGCATCGCAGACCAAAAAGTCGACGCTCTACTACGGCATCGCGCTGCTCGCGGGACTGGCCGCTGGCTATGCGTTTGTGCCGCCTTCGGCCGGTTCGGTTTTGGTCGCCGGCACGCTCGGTGTCGACCTGGGCACTATGATTCTCGTCGGTATCCCTACCGCCTTCATCGCCATGGCGATCGCCGGCGTCATCTGGGGCCGCAACGTGGGCGGTCGCATCTTTACCGATGTTCCGGAGCACTTTACCTCTGCCGAGGGCGCGAGCGACGAAAAGGAGCTTCCCTCCTTTGGCATGGTGCTTGCCATCGTGCTCACGCCGCTTTGTCTGATTTTGCTGGGCACGCTGTCTTCTTATATCCCCATGCCCGCCGAGCGCGCCTCGATTCTCGCCTTCCTGGGCAAGCCGTTCGTCGCTTTGACGCTCGCCACGCTCGTCGCGATGTATCTGCTGGGCGCGCGCCGCGGCTACTCCGGCGCCGAGCTCAAGGCCTTGCTCGACCGCTCTCTTAAGCCCGTCGGCATGATCTTGCTGGTTATCGCTTGCGGCGGCGTCATTCGCTGGATGCTGCAGGACTGCGGCTTGGGCCAGGTTATTGGCCCTATGCTCGAGGCTTCACCGCTGCCTTTGGTGGTTGTTGCCTTTTTGATTGCCGTCATGGTGCGTGCCTCTGTCGGCAGCTCCATCGTCGCTATGACTATGGCATCGGGCATTATGGCCGCCATGCCCGCGGTTGCCGGTGCTTCGGTGCTCATGCGTGCCGCTATCTGTCTTGCTATCTGCGGCGGTGCCACGGCCCTCTCGCACGTCAACGATGCCGGTTTTTGGATGTGCTCCTCGTTCCTGGAGATTGACGAGAAGACCACCCTCAAGTCCTGGACCGTTATGGAGACGCTCATCGGCCTTTCGGGTCTTGCCTGCGCCCTGGTGATTTCGTTCTTCGCCTAGTTCGCGTAGCTAAGCATCTTTTGCCGAGTGCATCGCTCGGTACCCATTTACACCTGATTCATTAACCAACGATTGATACAACCGTTCAAATCAAAAGAGGAGAGCATCATGGACGAGAAGACCAAGGTACAGATTCAGCAGGAGGCAGCCGACCTGGTTGCCAAGCTGCAGCCGCGTTCCGGCAAGTTTCGCACCATCAGCCCCGAGATGGACCCGCTGCGTCTGGGGTCTGGCTGGACCATTGAGGATCTGGACAAGCCGCAGGTCATTATCGAGTCGACGTTTGGCGACTCGCACCCGGGTTCTGCCGGCCTGTTTGATCTGGTCGAGGAGGTCCGTGCTGGCGTTGCCGAGGCTGGCGGTCACGGTGCTCGTTACTTCTGCACCGATATCTGCGACGGCGAGGCCCAGGGACACGACGGCATTAACTACTCGCTGCCCAGCCGCGACATGATCGCCAACATGATCGAGATCCATGCCAAGGCCACCCCGTTCGACGCCGGTGTCTTTGTCGCCAGCTGCGATAAGGGCCTGCCTGCGAACCTCATGGCCATGGGCCGCATCAACATCCCCTCCATCGTCGTTACCGGCGGCGTCATGGATGCCGGTCCCGATCTGCTGACCTTGGAGCAGCTCGGCGCGATTTCTGCCCGCTACGAGCGCGGCGAGATCTCCCGCGAGGAGCTTGAGTTTGCCAAGCACAACGCATGCCCCAGCTGCGGCGCCTGCTCCTTTATGGGTACCGCCTCGACCATGCAGGTTACCGCCGAGGCCCTGGGCCTTATGCTCCCCGGCACGGCCCTGCTGCCCGCCACCAGCTCCGACCTGCGTGAGTTTGCGCGCGAGGCCGGCCGTCAGTCCGTGTGGCTCTCCGAGCACAACCTGTGCCCTCGCGACATCGTAACCAAGGAATCCTTCGAGAACCTCATCATGGTCCACGGCGCAATTTCGGGCTCCACCAACTCGCTGCTGCACATCCCCGCGATCGCCCGCGAGTTCGGAATCGAGATGTCCGCCGACGACTTCGATCGCCTGCATCGTGGCGCCCACTACCTGCTCAACGTCCGTCCCGCAGGTGAGTGGCCGGCGCAGTTCTTCTACTATGCGGGCGGCGTGCCGCGTATCATGGAGGAGATCAAGTCGATGCTCCACCTCGATGTCATGACCGTCACCGGCAAGACCCTCGGCGAGAACCTCGAGGACCTCAAGAACAACGGCTACTACGAGAAGTGCGGCCGCTACTTGGAGAAGTGGAACCTCAAGCGCGAGGACATCATTCGCCCATTTGACCAGGCTTTTGGTACCGACGGCTCCATCGCCATCCTCCACGGCAACCTTGCCCCCGAGGGCGCCGTCGTCAAGCACACGGTTGTTCCGCGCGAGATGTTCCAGGCCACGCTTAAGGCACGTCCGTTCGACTGCGAGGAGGACGCCATTCACGCCGTCCTGACGCACGAGGTCAAGCCCGGCGACGCCGTCATCATTCGTTATGAGGGCCCCAAGGGTTCCGGCATGCCCGAGATGTTCTACACCACCGAGGCTATCGCCAGCGACCCCGAGCTGGGCGCGAGCATTGCCCTGATCACTGACGGCCGCTTCTCCGGCGCCTCCAAGGGCCCGGCTATCGGTCACGTTTCGCCCGAGGCTGCCGTGGGCGGCCCGATTGCCCTGATCGAGGAGGGCGACCTGATCCAGATCAACATCCCCGAGCGCTCGCTGTTCATCGTGGGCATCGCCGGTAAGGAGATGGAGCCGGCCGAGGTCGACGCCGTCCTGGCCGAGCGCCGAGCCGCTTGGAAGCCCAAGGCTAATCGCTATACCTCCGGCACGCTCAAGTTCTTTACCGAGCATGCAGTTTCCGCCATTCAGGGTGGCTACATGGAGTAGCACCCATGCGCATCAAATATCTCCTCTCATAGATGTGCGGCACAAAGAGCCCCGAGCCACGTCACCGGGGCACGTTGTTCAGCGCCGCCGGGGCGCTCCACTCAAACGACAAGAGACGTCTTACGCAAGCGCCCGCGTCCGTGGATAAAACCACGGGCGTGGGCGCTTCACTTTATTCCCAGCCCTTCCACACGTCAGGCTCGTAGCCAACGGTTGCCTGGCGGCCGTTGCGAACGATGGGCTCACGAAGAATCTGCTGGTTATCGAGCACCTTTTCGAACTTCTGGTCGGCAGCAAGATACTGTACGAGCGCAACCGTGTCGGCATCTTTCGCCTTTGGATCGATCGCAGCGTCGATCCCGCCGACGGCGCGCGCCACGCTTTCGAGCTCGCCTTTGCTCATCCCCTTTTCCTTCAAGTCGATGAACTGGAACTTCACACGACGTTCCTTGAAATAGCGCTGCGCCTTCTTAGTATCGAAGCTTTTCTTCGTGCCGAATATCTGGATGTTCATACGTACCGCCTTCGCTCAATTCTCGTCCGTCCATGATATGACAAGGGAGCCGAGCAAAAACAGAGCAGGCGGAGATGGAGGAGGACGGCGACCGACCGTCGGCAAGAGTCGGCCGGATCGGACTGGCGCCCAGCGCGCGCCGGCGACACGCTCGCAGCTGCACACATAGCCGATGTACAAGCTCGCCGCGGCGTTCCCTCGCCCCGCGGTGTGGCGATAGAGAAGCACGCCACCCGTCAACGATGGCGCCTCGGTGAAGAAAATCAACGTCTGGGTTACATCCCTTGAAAGGGGCGAAGACGGCTGCTAGAATACCTCCCCGCTATGAAGGATTTGACCAAAGCATACATCGCAATTCGGCGGCCCCTGGTATACGGGGCCTCTCCTGTTGTTCCCCAAGTGCGCTCTGAGCAGCCGCTTTCTTCCTGTCGTATCTGATGCACGCATAGCACGTGCATGTTATTTCGCCCGTGGGCCGGCGCGCCTTCGGCGAAGAATCGAATAGATACGAAGGAAGCTTATGTCTGATAATTGTACGGTCGCGCCCGCCAATGGGCGCATTACCGGTACCCAGATCCGCATCGTCGCGGTCGTCGTCCTGGGTGCCTTCTTGGCGCTACTGAACCAAACGGTGATGTCGCCTGCGCTGCCGGTCATCATGTCCGATTTCGCCATCGATGCCTCGACTGCCCAGTGGATCATGTCCATATACCCGCTGGTGAGCGGCATCATGGTCCCCGTTTCGGCGTTCCTTATCGACAAGTTCAGCACCCGCGCGCTATTCTTCGGGGCGACGCTGGTGTTCGCGCTGGGCACGCTGCTGTGCGCCGCAGCCCCTGATTTCCTGTTCCTCATCATCGGTCGCGTGTTGCAAGCGGCGGGCTCAGGCGTGCTCATGCCGCTTGTCTCGGTGGTTCCCATGCTGGTGTTCCCCGTCGAGAAACGAGGAACGGCTATGGGCATGGCGGGCATCGTCATGTCGGCGGGTCCCGCGGTCGGCCCCGTCGTAGGCGGCGCGGTGATCGACACGTACGGCTGGCGCACCATGATCGGCGCCATCGTCCCCCTCGCAATTCTCGTGCTGGTGCTGGGCGTGTTCATGCTGAAAAACGTGGGCGAGCTGAAGAACCCCAAGCTCGACCTGCCCTCGGTCGTCCTCTCCACCATCGCCTTCGGCGGACTTCTCTACGGGTTCTCGAGCGCCTCGTCGATGGGTTGGGGCAACCCCGTGGTGCTCGGCTCGATCGTCGCGGGTGTCGTGTGCTTGGTGCTGTTCGTCGTACGCCAGGGCAAAATCGAGGACCCGCTGCTTCAACTGGGCACGCTCAAGACGCGCGAGTTCCGCGTGGCCGCCATCATCGTCACGCTCATCAACGCCGCATGCCTGGTCACCAACACGCTGTTGCCGTTGCTGCTGCAAACCTCGCTTGGCGCTTCGGCCTTCGAAACCGGCATGGCCATGCTTCCCGCCGCGGCGGTGGGCATCATCATCAGCCCTATCTCCGGCGTGGTGTTCGACAAGTTCGGTCCGCGTGCCATCTCGATCGTCGGCCTGGCCCTCATGACCGGCGCCCTGTTCCTGCTCTCGCTTTCGACGGTAAACACGCCCATCTTGGTGGTTGCGCTGTTCTGCATGCTGCAGTCCGCCGGCCAGTCGCTCGCGAACATGCCGGTGAACACATGGGGTGTCAATGCCTTGAAAAATGACATGATCGCCCACGGCAACGCCATCGCGAACACCGGCCGCCAGGTCGCCGGCGGTTTGTGCACGGCGCTCATCATCACGGTCATGACAAGCGTCACCGCGTCGGCCGGCGTCGATGCGAGCATCCAAGTAGCCACCGCCGTGGGCGCGGGCGTCGCTTACAAGGTGTGCGCGGCAATCGGCCTCGTTTCCCTTATCTGCGCCATATTCAGCGTGCGCACCAAGAAAACCGCACCGAAAACGAAGGAGGCATAAACGATGTCCGAGATTCTGTCCGAGCGCATCCCGCTCGAGCTCGAGGGGACGCCCGTTTCGAGCATCATGATTGAAGAGCCGTTCACCTGCACGCAGGATTGCACGATTTCCGACGTGGTGCGCATGCTCGCCGAAAACGAGGTGAGCAGCATGCCCGTAATCGATGAGCGCAACCAGGTGGTCGGGTTCATCTCCGACGGCGATGTCATGGGAGCCATCGCGCAGCATCGCGCTCACACCATCTTCACGGGCGGCGACGCGTCCATGCTGTACTTCGACGATCAGAGCCTTGAGCAGCGCATCGAAGACCTGAAGGATCGCTGCGTTATGGATTTCGCGACGCGCCAGGTAGTGTGTGCCCGTCCCGAGCAGAGCATCGCCCGCGTCGCCGCGCTGCTGGCGAAGAAGAAGTTCAAGAAGCTTCCTGTGGTTGATGACGAGGGCAAACTCGTGGGGGTCATCCGCCGCTCCACCATCACCAAATACATCTTCGGCATCCTTTTCCAATAGGGGCAGGTCGCACTTGAGGCGAACATCTCGAGGCATCGAGCCAGCAACTGGACCAGACAACCTTGACACGCACGCGCTTTCCCTCGATGCGTCGGTAAGGGGAGCTGCGAAAATCGCAGCACGGGTGATCGGCGCCGCGCCCCCGAAGGCAAAAGCGAACACGGGAGCGATACGATGGGAAAAGTCCTGGACGAAGATTTGGTTTATGAGATTCTCTCCGTCGTGGCAGAGATTCCGGCGGGATGCGTCGCCTCGTACGGTCAGATAGCGCGCCTCATCGGCAGGGAGAAAAACTCTCGCCTGGTCGGAGCGGTGCTGAGCGAGGTGGATCGCTACGGCGATTATCCCTGCCACCGCGTCGTCAACCACGCGGGACGCCTCGCGCCAAACTTCCCCGACCAGCGAGCACTACTGACGGAGGAAGGAGTCGCCTTCCGAGACAACGGTTGCGTCGACATGAAAAAGCACCAGTGGAACGAGTAGCCAGGCAGCGTAGCGTCGAAAGGAGCGACGCCACGGGGAACGACCTGCGCCCCGCCGCCGGACAACCTATGGCAAAGTGACACGTCCCACAAAGAGCGGCGCACCAGTACGAGACACGACCGCGACGTAAAAAGACCCTATGATACTCGTAAGCATCTATCTGATTGCCCGCCTCGAGGTACCCAAAGAACGAGAGATGCCGAAACCCCTAGACAAAGAAAAAGGTCGGGAGCTTTTATGCTTCCGACCTGAAGTTTCATGGTCGCGGGGGGGGCGGATTTGAACCACCGACCTTCGGGTTATGAGGTCGCTACGACGTTGTTTCATTCAGACATTTCGACCCAAATTGAAGTCAATATAACTCCAGGTCATTTGATGTTTTCATAGATTTACGAAAGAAAAGTACGCGGAATAATTCGACCCAAATTCGACCCACAACGAGCTTGAAAGCGGTCAGGCGGAGCATTACCCTTGGGGTGTGACCCCACGCAGGGCCCACCACCAAGGGTAATGCCCACCCGCCCCAGCCCTTTGCGCCATTCCGCGCAACCGAGCGCGATTCTCAGGCACTTCAGGCAAGGAACACGACGAACGACCGACCTCTCGTCATAGGCAAAGGAACGAAGCAACGCCGCGACAAATACACGTGGCGCTACCGTCACAGTCTCGGCAAGGATCCGGTCACGGGCAAATACCGCTATTCGCCGTGGCAGACCATACATACCACCAAAAGCCGAGAGGTCGACGCCGCACTCGAAGCCTACAAGGCAGAACTCAACAGCGGCACCTACGTCCAAAAATCGAGGGACACCGTCGGCTCGTACGCAAAAAAGTTCCACGACAACCGCGAAGGAACCATCACGCCGCTCGCCTACTCGACATCCTACTCAATCGAGAACCGGACGCGCACATCACATGCGTGATGCTCATGCTCGACACCGACATGAGAAGGGCAGAAGCCCTCGGGATGACGTGGTCCGATGTCTCCGTCGAGAACAGAAGCATCCTCATTGAGCAGCAGTTCGCGGCCGATCGAAGCGTTCGCTCGCCCAAAAGCAAGAAAAGCGTGCGGAGGATCTCGATAAGCGAGACGCTGACGTCGTATCTCGAATTCTGGAAAAAGGAGCAGGCCCGCGAAATGGAAGCCTTCGGCCTGGAACAAGTCAAAGGCACTCCGCTCGTCCACTCATTCGAACGAACGAAAGACAGGCATCCCCAAGTCAACTTCATGGACCTGAATGGGTTTTCGCGCTGGTTCAGAAACTTCAGCGTCGAGAACGGGTTCGGCAAGTTCGAAGGCGTTCGAACATACCATTATGTGAAGGAAACTGTCGACGGGGAAACGATTTCGAAGCGTTATGAGCATAAAGAGTGGCTCGAATTGAGGGATTACCTCAGGAAGCATCCCAAGGTTCGCGAGGCGAGGCATATCAGCACATATGAGAGCGAGCACCTTCCTTACGGATATTCGGGCCTATCGAGCCACACCGCTACTGCCGCTACTGCCCGCTACTGCCCGCCAGCTTCCTAACCAGCGGGCGGTAGCAGCACCCCGAACATCTCGCCGACAGCGCAGAGAGTCGTCGACCTGGCGGCCAAGGCCGACATCGAGGACGTGATGCTGTGCGACCTGCCCGGCGTCCTGTCCTTCCTAGGGCTGCCACCTGAGACGGAGATGCCGCCGGGCAACAAGGGGAAGACGAAGCTCAAGAAGCTCTACAGGAAGGTGGCGCCGAACAAGGCATACCACTCCGGCGAGCGCGCCAAGGATTTGATCTCGCACCTCGACATGGCAGAGATCAGGGCATCGGCGCCCGTCCAAGAATTGGGATGCAGTTCAATACGAGCTCGGGGCTCTTTTCGTCTAGATTGGGGACGCATGGCCGGACGAAAACAATTTGCGTCTGGTAATAAGCGTACGAAAGCGCAATTTACGTCTTAATTCCGTACGCAAATCAAGGCGAAAATCGTTTACTTCTGCTTTAATCCGTACGAAAACGGTTTTCGTCTTGCAGGGCAGTTGCCGTTTCTACAGTTCAACTTCCAGTTCGGCTTTGTGCTCGTAGAGGTAGTCGCGCATGTAGGGGATGGCAAATGAGACCTTGCCGTACGAGGGAGCCTCGATAATCGATTCTCTTAACAGGCGGCTGCGGACGGAACTCACCTGTTGAGGCGTTTTGTTTAGAGCATCGGCAACCATGCTAGTCGAGCTCGTCTGCCCCAAAGACGCCATGCTCAGCAGATAAGCGATGCACGTGGGCGGAATGCGCTGCAGCGCGGGCTCAATCACCATGGCGCAGAAGCGTTCGCGTGCCGTTGCAATGCCGCGCTCGGCTTCTTCTTCTCCAATAATCGATGTATGTGCGCGTCTTGCCAACTGCCATGCGTAGTATCCAACGAGTTGGATCATGAAAGGATAACCTTGCGTTGCCTCGGCAAGTTGGCCGGCAATACCTGGCTGCAACTCCATGCCAGACGCTTCAATGGTTTCCTCGAGGGAGTACGACACTTCGGTTACTGCCACAGCCTTCAGGTCAAAGGGGAGGGCACGGCGCAAAAACGTAAGTGTCTTTCCGTTGATGATGCTTTCAATCATCGAAGGCAGCCCCGCAAAAACAAAGGCGATATCAAGGTCTTCGCCGATAACCTGCTGAATCGCAATGGAGAGCGTTCGGACCTCATCGAGCTCTGCGTCTTGAACCTCGTCGAGAGTGATGAGCAGGCCATTTTCATTCTTGGATATTGTCTGTCTCATGGCGTCGCGTAGCGATGGGCCGATTCGCTCAATGTCTATGCTGCCGATGGATATGCCAGCTACGGTGGGCTCAAATCTGGCGTGTTTGGCCTGGAATTTGGGCTGCAGCTGTTCGAGAATGCGCTGGCAAAGTCCCTCGGTTGCGACCTCTTTTATGACCGTCCAGCCACGGCTTTGCGCCAAACGTGAGCACTCGTCAAGGAGGACCGTCTTGCCCGTTCCACGGACGCCGGCTATGCGCATTAGGCGCCCAGGGGCACCAGGCCCGTTGGTGAGGCCTTCACTGAATTCTTCGAGTACATCTTCGCGGCCGATAATCGTGGGGGGTGTTTTACCTGCTGTGGGCTTAAAAGGGTTTGTTTGCATGTGAGCCACCTTTGCTCAAGATATAGCAAGATATAGCAAAGTATAGCAAGATATAGCAAAGTATAGTGAGATATAGCAAAGTAAGCGCTACTCGCGGGTTTTGCGGTGGTGCTGTTTTCCAAATGCCGCGCGGATAAAGCGCTGGGCGAACAGCTTGTTGGCGACGTTGATGACATGGCCCAGGAACAGTGCCGAGATGGCGGTCGTGACGCCAAAGCCGCCCAGGTTGTACATAAAGATCAGCGACAACGCGAGCGAGGCGGCGACATGTGAGCAGTCAAACACGACTTTTACGTCACCAAAGCGGCGTTTAAGCTTTTCGGCAATGACTTGCACCAAGCCGTCGGGCGCGTTGGGGACAACGCCCATGTTGACGACGAGACTTACGCCAAATGCGGTGACAGCGAGGGAGAGCAGCATGGTCGCAATCTGTGTGGGGAGTGCCGTGGGATGCAGTGGGTTGACCGCCATGAAGAGGTCGGTCAAGCCGCCAATCAGCGTTGAGAAGAACAACTCGAGCAGGATGCGCGGCTGGAACTCGCTTCGCAAGATGGCTAATTGCGCCACGATGTAGGCGACGTAGGTTGCGGTGATCCAAAAGCCGAGCGTCTTGCCAGTGAGCATGGATAGGGTTGTGGCAAAGCACGTGAGCGCGGCGACGCCCAGGCCGGATGCCGTCTGGAGACTCATACCGAGTGCCAGTACTGCAACGCCCGCAAGATACATCAGCATTCTGATGACGGTATGGCACCAGTCGATGTTCTCGCCATGCATGATGATGAGCGGTCGCATGTTGCTACCCGTCCTTTCGGTTGTGTGAAAAAGCTGACCCGGGCCGGCAAAAGAGGGTTATCGGAGGCACTGCTGCAAAAGCAGAAAAGCCGGCCCCACGGTCAGTCGTCTAGGAAGTGTCTCGCTGTGCCGGAATGGGACTAAAGGTCCAACGAGACGGGAAGAAAGCAAATGGCATTGCGTGGGCGATAAGATGCCAAGATGGTAGGGTGCGTCTTAGCATCCTATTGCCCACGCTCAACGAAATCGGTTTCGTTTGAGCCTAAGTATACGCACGGGATTTTATTCGCGAAGAGAAAAACAATAAAAAGGTGAACGTTCACCTAATCGCAACAACTCGTTGGCTGTAGTTGCGGTGGAATAGTTCCTGTTTTTGCTGCTGAAGGCCTTGAACAGGAACTATTCCACCGCAACTTATGAGGGGGCGGGGGATGCGATAGTATTGCATGGTGGTATTCGACTAACCGAGGACTTATCCGAGGGCTTTATGGAACAGCACCAGCATTATCAGAGCCTGCAAGACCAGGCGTACAACGCATTGCGCTCCAAGATCATCTATGCCGAGCTCAAGCCCGGCACGCGCCTTTCGGCGATTGGTCTGGAAAAAGAGACGGGAATCGGGCGCACACCCATTCGCGAGTCCTTTGTGCGTCTGCGCGAGCAGGAGCTGGTGGAAACGCGTCCCAAAAGCGGCACCTACGTCTCTAAGATCAGCATGGAACGCGCTGAGAACGCTTGTTTCTTGCGCGAGAAGCTCGAGAGAAGCGTGCTTATTAAATGCTGTTCGGCCGCCTCGCCCGAGCAAAAGCAGCGGCTCGAGCAGATTCTTGCCGAGTCCGAGTCGCTCGACCATGGCGAAACGCGCCGTTTCTTTGACCTGGATAACCTGTTCCATGAGACATGTTTTGAGATTGCCGGTCGTCACATGTTGTGGGATTGGATGAAGAGCATCAACACGCATTTTGAGCGATACAACTGGTTGCGTATGGTGTCGCAGGATTTGGATTGGGAGCCGATTCGTCGGCAGCATCGCCGGATTCTCGAGGCCATTAAGAGGGGCGATACCGACGCGGCGAGCTATCTGGCAGAGACACACCTGCACCTGATGCCCGAAGAGCAAGGTCCGGTTATCGCCTTGCATCCCGACTATTTTGAGCTGTCCAAAGACTCGTTCATCTAATCAATCCCCATATAAGTTGCGGTGAAATAGGGACTGTTTTGTGACCTAGGTGGCGCAAACAGTCCCTATTTCACCGCAACTGCGTTGGGGTGTGACCGGGGCACGAAAAAGCTGCGGCGCCGCTTGGAGGAAAAGACCGGAAGCAAGGGTCCAATCCTCCAGACGGCACCGCAGCTGTTTTGGTGGCTCGGCTTTTGTCGAAGTGGCTTAGTTGAGCGCGACGGCCAGCCGAGTAGGCAAAGCGGCTTGGAGGCGTGTCGCTTCCGTCACGTTCTATCAGCATACAAGACGGTTTTGGTTCTTGTTCGTGACGGAAACGGCGCGCTTCCGAGCCGCTTTAAAAGAAAGGGGGCGAGGTTTAGGGCACGCCCCCTTTCATGATAGAGAGCTAAACCTAGCCGCGGACCTTCTTGACGACGTCCATGGCCTCGTGGGCGATCTGCTCGACCTTGGAGAAGTCGCCGTCGGCAAACAGGGCCGGCTTGACCATCCAGGTGCCACCGCAGGCGATGATAGCGGAGGAGCTCAGGTACTCCTCGACGTTGGCGGTGCTCACGCCGCCGGTAGGCATAAAGCGGTGACCGACAAACGGAGCGGCGAGGGCCTTGATGGTGTTCAGGCCGCCATACTGGGACGCGGGGAAGAACTTGGTGACCTTGAGGCCCAGGTTCTCGGCTGCGGTGACCTCGGAGGGGGTCACGGTGCCGGGAAGGACGGGCAGGTCGATGTCGATGCAGTGCTTCACGACGTCCTCGTTGTAACCCGGGGAGACGATGAACTTGGCACCGGCTGCGCGGGCCTGCTCAACCTGCTCGACGGTCAGGACAGTGCCGGCGCCAACGCACATTTCGGGCTCGGCCTCGGCCATAGCGGCGATGCACTCGGCGGCGCAGGCGGTGCGGAAGGTGACCTCGGCGGACTTCATGCCAGCTGCCATAAGGGCGTGGGCGAGCGGAGCGGCGTCCTCGACCTTGTCGAGCACAACGACCGGCACGATGCCCAGGGACTCAAGCGTGGTGTAGAACTGATCGAACATGATGTTCCTTTCGATGTGTGGCGCGCATGGGCGCGTGATTGCCAAATGTGCTGGTCAGGAGCCGATTTTGGATTGGTTATCGGAGGCACTGCTTGGGGTTCAAGCAATTCCAAAACCGGCTGCTCGACCAGTCATGTAGGGAATGCCAGGCAAAACCGGAATGGGACTGGTGGTTTTGCCCGGCCGGAGGAATCGGGGAGCGGGCCGCAGGGGTATGGGATTGGAAAGCTGCGGCCCGCGGAATGGAGACGGACTAGCGCGCGACGCGGGTGCCACCGTCGGCGGCGGATGCCGCGGCTGCGATCTCGTCTGCGGTCACCAAGTTGGAATCGCCCTTGATAGTGAGCTTGAGGATCGAGGCTGCAATCGCGTAGTTGACAGCGTCCTGCGGGTCAAAGTCGTTGATGAGGGCATGGACGAGGCCGGCGTTGAAAGCGTCGCCGGCGGCAACGCCCTCGAGTACGTGCACGTCGTGAGCATGGGAGAACCAGTGCTCGCCGCTCTCGGCCTCAAAGAGCATGCCCATCCAGATGGAGCGCTCGACGCAGGAGATGTTGCGGACGACCGAGGCGACCTTCTTGCAGCCGTACTCGGCGCAGATCTGACGGGCCATCTCGACATAGGTGTCGCGCTCCTCGATGCCGTGGGCAAGGGAGCCAGAGACGCAGGTCATACCGAGGCCAGCAGGCGCATCCTCGTCGTTGGCGATGCAGATGTCGACGAGCGGCAGGAGTTCCCTCATGGTGGCCTGCGATTTCTCGGGCGACCACATCTTGCCGCGATAGTTCACGTCACACACGGTGGTGACGCCCTTGGCGCGGCAGGCGGCGAGCGCATCCTTGCAGGCGGCGGCCATCTCATCGGAGACGGCGGGGGTCACGCCGGAGAAATAGAAGACATCGATGCCCTTGAGGATCTCGTCCCAGTCAAAGACGTCGCGCTTGGCCATGTTGATGGCAGAGTACTTGCGGTCGTAGACGCAACCGTTGCCGCGCTGCGAGGCACCGACCTCAAACACATAGGAGCCAAGGCGGTCGCCCTGACGCACGACGCGCGTGGTGTCGACGTCGTAGGCCTTCAGCGAACGCAGGGCGCACTCGCCCAGACGGTTGGCCGGGACAACGGAGACGTAAGCGGCCTTGTCGCCCTGGTAGGCCAGGGAAAGCGCAGTGTTGGCCTCGGCGCCGCCGTAGCGGACGTCAAACTCGGTTGCCTGCTCAATACGCAGGTGGTCTTTGGGCGAGAGTCTCATCATGATCTCGCCGAAGGTAAGAACCGTTTTACCCATGGTCGCGCAGCTCCTTTTACTCGTGCGTACACCTTTGATATGGCGTTGGCACGCAGGTGCCAAGACGGTAGGGTGCGTCTTTGCACCTGCGTGCCAACGCTCGCCGAAATCGGTTTACGAAATCGGTTTCGTTTCGAGTTGTAGTATACTCACCTACAGCGTTTTGCAACCGAGATTTTTAAAAAATGCCTAAAATGGCTCAGATCGCCGACAATTGGGAAACGGGGTGCGTTATGGCGCAGATGAGAATCAAGGACATTGCCGCCGAGGCGGGCGTGAGTCCGGCCACGGTCTCGCGCTACCTCAACAACCGCCCCGGGCAAATGACCGAGGAAACCCGTGCTCGCATCGCGGCGGTTATCGAGCGCACCGGCTATCGCCCGCGTGCCGCCGCGCGCAATCTGCGCAGCTCGCGCACCAACCTCATTGGCGTGATCCTGGCCGACATCGCCAACCCGTTCTCCAGCGCCATGCTCGAAGGGCTTTCCGCCAGCGCCGCCGCGCGCGGCTGCTCGCTCATGACGGCCATTAGCGGAAACGACCCCGCCAAGGAGGCCGAGTCGCTCACCAGGCTTATCGACGCTGGCGTGGACGGCCTGGTCGTCAATACCTGCGGTGGTAACGACGAGGCCATCGCCGCGGCAGCGGGACGTCTGCCCGTCGTGCTGCTCGACCGCGACGTTGCCGACGGCGGTGTTGACCTGGTGACATCTAACAACCGCGAGCTGGTCGCCGGCTTGGTAGACGAGCTCGCCGCTGCGGGCTGTGAGCGCCTGTGCCTGCTCACCGAGGCAAGCGACGACAGCCCCGTCCGTCGCGAGCGCGCCGAGGCCTTTGCCGACGAGCTTTCGCGCCGCAGCCTTGCGGGCGAGGTCGTCACCCTGGCCGACGGTGGCGCCACGGGCGTCGGTCGCTTGGACGAGACCATCCGCGGCTATGCAGGCAAAAAGCTCGGCCTTATCGCCGTCAACGGCCTGGTTTTCCTGCGTCTGACCGAGGCACTGGCGCAGCTTGGTCCCTCGCTGCCGGCGGGGCTCAAGATCGCGACGTTTGACGACTATCCCTGGAACCATGTGCTCTTTGGCGGCGTGACCACGGCCGCGCAGGACACCCTCACCATTGCCGAGCGCGTAGTCGAGCGCCTATCCGAGCGCATCGATGTTGTTACCACCACCGTGGGCGAGGCCGCAAAGCTCGCCCCCAAGCGCATCGAGATCCCCGGCCACATCGAACACCGCGCTTCGACCTCGCGCTAACCGCTCGTTCGCAACGGCCTGTTCGCACACGTTTTTTGAGCGCTTGATACGCTTTAACCCTGCGGAAACATTTTTCTGCGATAGTATCTGCGATATAGACCAGTCGAAACCCGCCCGAAAGAAAGGGGAGCGACATGAACCAGCAGAACATCGATTACGTACTCCGCTCTGTAGAGCAGCGTGACATCCGCTTTGTGCGTCTGTGGTTTGTCGACATTCTCGGCCGCCTCAAGAACTTTGCCATTAGCCCCGAGGACCTCGAGGTCGCTTTTGAGGAGGGTATTGGCTTTGACGGTTCCGCCATCGAGGGCTTTGCCACGCCCGAGGAAGCCGACATGCTGGCGTTTCCCGATGCTTCGACCTTCCAGATTTTGCCGTGGCGCCCGAGCCACAACGGCGTCGCCCGCGTGTTCTGCGACGTGTGTACCCCCGACCGCAAGCCCTTCGCCGGCGACCCACGCGATGCCCTGCGCCGCATGTTCTACAAGGCCGAAAAGGCCGGCTATCTGCTCAACGTGGGCGCCGAGCTGGAGTATTACTATTTCCCCGACGAGCACACCCCCGAGCCGCTCGACAACGTGGGCTACTTCGATCTTTCGGTGAGCGATGCCGCTCGCGACCTGCGTCGCAACACAGTCCTCACGCTCGAGAAGATGTCCGTGCCCGTGGAGTACACCTTCCACGCCGCCGGCCGCTCACAGCACGGCATGAGCCTGCGCCACGCCGAGGCCCTGAGCATGTCCGACGCCATCACCACGGCCAAGCTCATCATTAAGCAGCAGGCCTACGAGAGCGGTTGCCACGCCTCCTTTATGCCCAAGCCGTTGACGGGCGAGGACGGCAGCGCTATGTTCCTGTGCCAGTCGCTATTCGACCACGACGGCAACAACGTCTTTTGGGGCGAGGACGACGAGAAGTATCACCTCTCCGATATCGCCAAGCACTACATGGCCGGCATCCTGGCGCACGCGCGCGAGATCAGCGCCATCACCAACCCCACGGTAAACTCGTACAAGCGCATCACCACGGGCGGCGACTCCGTGCCGCAGTACGCCACGTGGGGCCTGCGCAACCGCGCGAGCATGGTCCGCATCCCGGTCTACAAGCCCGGCAAGCAGCTGTCCACGCGCATCGAGCTGCGCAGTCCCGATCCCATGGCCAATCCGTACCTGGTCAACGCCGTCACGCTGGCGGCTGGTCTGGACGGCATCGAGCGCAAGCTGGAGCTCCCGCCCGAGGCAACGGCCGAGACGCTCAAGCTCACCGACCGCCAGATGGTCGAGGCCGGCTACACGCCGCTGCCGCGTTCGCTCAAAGAGGCGCTCGACGTGTTTGAGGACTCGCAGTTTATGAAGGATGCCCTCGGCGAGCATATCCACAGCTTCTTCCTCAAAAAGAAGCGCGACGAGTGGCATAAGTTTGAGTCTACGATCACCGAGTGGGAGATCAAGCACTACCTGGCGAACTCCTAATCGCGCTGGCTTGTTCCAGTACGATTGAGCTCATTTCTTTGGAGGCCGATATGTCCGAAAAGAGTGCCCTGTTCATGGCGCGCACGACGCGCTTCCACGAGTTTGCCCGCAGCTTGACGACCACCCTGGGTGTCGAGGTGAGCCTGGCTACTCCCGATTCGCCGACTGCAGCGCACGACTTTGACCTGCTGATCCTCGATTCCGATGGCATTCGCAGTGACCGCATCGATCAGATTGCCAAGTGGCTTGACGATCGCGGTGGCGTTCCCATGCTGGTGATCGTCGACGACGAGGCCCTTGGCACCCTTCGCCTGCCGAATCACGCGCATGCCGACTTTGTATGCCCCACGGCGACGCCCAACGAGCTCAAGGCTCGCGCGCAGCGCCTGATGGGCGAGGAGGAGACCGTCACCGCCGACGACGTGCTCAACATCGATAACCTCGAGATCAACCTGGCCACCTACCAGGTGACGCTCGACGATGAGCCCATCGACCTGACGCTGATGGAGTACTCGCTGCTGAGCTTTTTGGCGACGCACCCCAACCGTGCCTACAGCCGCGAGGTGCTGCTGCACCGCGTGTGGGGCTTTGAGTACTGCGGCGGCACGCGCACCGTCGACGTGCACATCCGACGCATCCGCTCCAAGGTGGGCCCGCAGATCGCGGCACACATCACCACCGTCCGCGGCGTGGGCTATCTGTTTAAGGACTAGATTTCCACCACAAAGGGGACAGGCACCTTTGTGGTGGTTTTGACGCATGCGTGGATCCCTTTCGAGTTTGCAGCAGAACTTAAGCCTTCCTAAAAGATTGCGTTCTCATACACGTACGCCCGCATATTGGGGTACAACTCAACGTGAACAATGATGGCCCGCCATATGTTTGGCGGGCCTTTGGTTATTTGACGAAAGGATCGCAGCCATGAGCGAGAACGATTCCCAGCGTCCCCAGGATGCGGGCAACGCCGGCGAGACCCAGCAGCAGCCGCGCGTGCAGGTGGAGTCGACGCCTGCCGACGGCAACATTCCCTACGTGCAGGCCTACGACACGCAGACCGGCAAGCCGCTGGGTGGCCAGCAGGTCGTGAACAAGCACACGGTGGTCAAGACCAAGACCAAAAAGCTGCCGATCTTTATTACGGCGCTTGCCGGCTGTGCATGCGGTGCCCTGCTGGTCATCGCGCTCATTATGAGCGGCACGCTCAATATTGGCGGCGGCAGGAACGCCGTGACGGCGGGTGCTTCGGGCTCGTCGACGCAAAAGATTACGATCGACTCCGAGGACACCACGCTGGCCGAGGCCGTTTCAGCCAAGGCGTTGCCCTCCGTGGTTTCCATTACCGCCACTTCGAGCGGTAGCCAGAATGGCTCGCTTTCGCAGTCTGCCGACGAGTCGGACGGCTCGGGCAGCGTCGGCTCGGGCGTGGTGCTCGATACCGAGGGCCACATCCTCACCAACAACCACGTGGTCGATGGCTATGACCAGTACGTGGTGACCATGGATGACGGTACCACCTATGAGGCCGAGTTCGTGGGCAACGACGCTTCGAGCGACCTGGCCGTCATCAAGCTCAAGGACGCCGACGCCTCCAAGCTCACACCGATCGAGATCGGTGACTCCTCCAAGCTCAATGTGGGCGAGTGGGTTATGGCCATCGGTTCGCCGTTCGGCAACGAGCAGTCTGTTTCCACGGGCATTGTGTCGGCGCTGTATCGTTCCACGGCCATGAGCTCTACCAGCGGTAACACCATCTATGCCAACATGATCCAGACCGATGCTGCCATCAACCCGGGCAACTCCGGTGGCGCGCTCGTTAACGACAACGGCGAGCTGGTGGGCATCAACTCGCTCATCGAGAGCTACTCGGGCTCTAACTCGGGCGTGGGCTTTGCTATTCCCGTTAACTACGCCAAGAACATTGCCGACCAGATCATCGGCGGCAAGACGCCGGTGCACCCGTACCTGGGAGCCACGCTTTCGAGCGTCAACGCGCTCAACGCTCGCACTAACAAGCTGAGCACCGATAGCGGCGCGTACGTGGCGAGCGTCGTTGAGGACGGTCCTGCCGCAAAGGCCGGCATCCAAGAGGGCGATGTCATTACCAAGCTGGGCGACGACGAGATCACGAGCGCCGATGGCCTGATCATCGCGCTGCGCAGCCACGAGGTGGGCGAGAAGGTCGAGATCACGCTCATGCGCGGCAAGGACGAGAAGAAGGTCACCGTCGAGCTGGGCTCCGACGAGGAGCTGCAGAACCAGCAGCAGGACGACAGTTCGACCGACACCGGCAACGGCGGTATTACCGACGAGCAGCTGCGCCAGTACCTGGAGGAGCTGCTAGGCCAGCAGGGCCAGGGTCAAGGCTACGGCCAGGGCTACTAGCGAGCCGTTTCGCTCATACCGATGCCAGAGGGGCTGTCCCACCAACGCGGGACAGCCCCTCTTTTCTTATTGATCCGTTGGGGACGGAGGAAAACGGATCACTTGGGGCTGACAAGAGGCCTGGTTCGTGATGGTCTGGACAGTTAGTTCAGATACGTATAAATCTGGGGCAGCTTGGGATGCGTTTTGAGCAATTTTTGATTGGGATGGGGCTCGAATGGGTGTTTGGAAGGGAGAGCGGGACGTTTACATGGTCTCGAGGAGTCCAAATTAGTTGAAACAGGGGTGTTCGTGCCTGATCCAGCTCTAGGATTTATACGTATCTGAACTAACTGTCCGCCCCGGTCCGGCCGCTGCCGATTCGGTGCGGTTTGAGACCGCTATTCGGCCCCGTTGCGGCCGGTGGTACTCTAGTATCCGTTTGAAATCGAGCGAAGGAGTGCCGCTATGGAGCAATCGAGCCTGTTTGGTGACGGCGTGGACATCGATACCGAAACGCCCACGACCGCGGAAGCCACCGCACCGACCGACGCCCATGCCCAGGCGGCAGCGCGCGCGGCCGAGCTGCGCCACGAGCTCGATTACCACGCCTATCGCTATTACATGCTCGATGCGCCCGAGATCACGGACGCTGCCTTTGACAAAATGCTCGTTGAGCTGCAGGAGATCGAGGCTGCCTACCCCGATTTGGTAACGCCCGACAGCTATACCCAGCGTGTGGGCGGCTACGTGAGCGAGCAGTTTACGCCGGTCACGCATATGGCGCGCATGTATTCCATGGACGATGCCATGGATCTGGACGAACTTGACGCGTGGCTCCAACGAACCGAGGATGCGCTCGGCGCAGGTAGCGTCACCTATACCTGCGAGCTCAAGATTGACGGCTTGGGCGTTGCGCTTACCTATCAAAACGGCACCTTCGTGCGCGCGGCCACGCGCGGCGATGGCACCACGGGCGAGGACGTGTCGCTCAACGTGCGCACCATCAAGGATGTGCCCATGCACCTGTCCGAGCCGGCACTCGCCCACATGGGCGCCGACCGCGAGCGCACCATTGAGGTACGCGGCGAGGTCTACATGCCCAAGGGCAGCTTTGTTCGTCTGAATGAAGAGGCCGATGCCGAGGGCCGCGACCCCTTCGCCAATCCGCGCAACGCCGCCGCCGGCAGCCTGCGCCAAAAGGATCCCAAGGTCACAGCACGCCGCGATCTGGCCACCTTTATCTACGCCATCGCCGATACCGACCCGTTGCACGTCCACAGCCAGCGCGAGTTTCTGGACTGGCTGCGCAGCGCCGGCTTTAGCGTCAACCCTAACGTTGCCCGTTGCGCCACGCCCGCCGAGGTCCACGAGTTCTGTGCCCAGGCGCTTGAGCACCGCGGTGACCTGGACTACGACATCGACGGCGTGGTCGTAAAGGTTGACAGCTTTCAACAGCAGCTCGACCTGGGCTTTACCGCCCGCGCACCGCGCTGGGCCATTGCCTTTAAGTTCCCGCCCGAGGAAAAGCAGACCGTCCTGCGCGAAATTCGCATCCAGGTGGGCCGCACCGGTGTGCTCACGCCGGTCGCCGAGTTCGACCCGGTGACGGTTGCCGGCTCCACCATCGCGCGCGCCACGCTGCACAATATCGACGAGATCCGTCGCAAAAACGTGCGCGAGGGCGACACCATCATCGTGCACAAGGCAGGCGACGTAATCCCCGAGGTCGTGGGCCCGGTACTCGATAAGCGCCCGGCCGATTCGGTCGACTGGTACATGCCCGAGGTCTGCCCCGTGTGCGGCAGCCCCGTGGTCCACGAGGATGGCGAGGTGGCTTACCGCTGCGTCTCCATTGACTGTCCCGCGCAGCTCAAGGAGCGCCTGCTCCACTGGGTGAGCCGCGGCTGCATGGACGTCGACGGCCTGGGTGACGAGATCGTCGACAAGATGATCGCTGCCGGGCTGATTCACGATGTCGCGGACTTCTACCAGCTCACGGTCGATAACATCGCAGACCTGGACACGGGGCGTACCTATGCCAGCTCCAACAGCAAAAAGGGCGTCAAGAAGGGCGACCCCATTCCGGTGGGTCTCAAGACGGCCGAGAAAATCATCGCCGAGCTCAACAAGTCCAAGAGCCAGCCGCTCGGTCGCGTGTTGTTTGCCCTGGGCATCCGCCACGTGGGCAAGAGTGTGGGTGAGGTCATCGCCGAGCGATTCCTGTCGATTGACAAGCTCATTTTGGCGAGCGAAGAGGATATTGCCGAGTGCGAGGGCATCGGTCCCAAGATTGCGGCGAGCGTCAAGCAGTTCCTGGCCGTGCCCGAGAACCTTGCCGTGCTGGAGCGCCTGCGCCAGGCGGGCCTGTCGCTCGAGGTCGATTTGGGCGCCGCGCACGCGCAAGCCGCAGCCGACGCTGGCGTGGCGGGCGAGCTCGCCGACGCACAGCCGCTTGCGGGTCTGACCTTCGTGCTCACCGGCACGCTCGTCAACCGCACCCGCGACGAGGCAGGTGCGGCGCTCAAGGTACTCGGTGCCAAGGTTTCGGGCAGTGTTTCAAAGAAGACGAGCTACCTGGTCGCCGGTCCCAAAGCGGGCTCCAAGCTCACCAAGGCCGAGCAGCTGGGCGTGCCCGTGCTGGACGAGGACGCACTCGAGCAGATCTTGGCTACTGGTCAGGTGCCGGAGGCGTAATGGATATAGAGAATCGCAATTGCTCGCAGGCGGAAGGGCGCACGAAGCACACCCAAGGGCAGGCAAAAGAGCACCTGATGGCGCGAATTCGCATTGCGGAACGTGAGCGCTTGGCAGGTGCGTCTCGCGATGCTTTTGAGGCGTTGACCGAGCTAGAGACGAGGTTCGGTCTAGCCTAGCGATACGGGCACCGTGATTTGCGTCACGTAGGTCGCCGGGTCGTCGCTGATGATGTCATCGATAAGGGCGATCTCGCGCGAGGGGCCAGCGGGGGACAGCCTGTGTTCGCGCATATAGCCGAGCAGCTGCTTATAGCGCGGACCCGCTTGCCCGTGCGTGCCGCGAAAGCTAATGGTCAGGCAGCGCGCGGCGGGTCGCACCTCGACATCGCCCAGGTATTCATCGGTATCGTCGAGCAGCAGAAAGACCTCGTCGTAGCCATCAAAGTCGCCGGTGGCCAGGCGCTCGGCGCTAATCCCGACGCCTAAGTTGCCCAGAAAGACAAAGGTCTCGTGCTGGCCCTTCTGCAGCTGACGAATCTGCCACTCCAGCGCATAGGCGTCGGTAGGCTTGACACGTTCGCGCAATACGGCGCAGCGAAGCTCGGGCGCATCGATTGCGCAAATGGTATCGAGCTCGGTGTTCAAGGCATCGCGCAGCAGGGCAAGCCGGCTATCGATCTTGCGCGACACACGCTCCAGCTCTCGGCGCTTTCGCTCGATGAGCTCCTGCTGCTGAGCCAGCTGCCGCTGCATAAGGTCCACATCGCGCGTGGTCACAAACTCACGGATTTGCGCGAGCGGCAAGTCGAGAACACGCAGGTGACTGATGGTGTTGAGAGTGGAGAGCTGCCGCGATCCGTAGTAGCGGTATCCACTCGCCGGATCGATGTGCGCCGGATCCAGCAAGCCCATCTGCTCGTAATGGCGCAGCGTGCCCACACTCAGGTTAAACAGGCGCGCCACCTCGCCAATGCGGAGCAGGCCCTCGGTATGCTCAGGTGGCGTATCGGTCATAGGGCCGCTCCTTTCAATAGGGTCGGGGAGGCGCGCCAGGCTCACGTTGCCCCGCTACGCTGCCAACTTGTCAAAAGCCCCGCGTCGGTTGAGCACGGTAAACGCGACAACACAGATGACCGCCGACAAAATCGACCCGCACGGCGAAGCGATGCCCATGGGAAAGAGCGTGTCGGAATAGGCGTTCGACAGCAGCCACGCGCCCGGCACGCGAATGAGCGCCACGGCCAGCACGTTGTGCGCAAAGCCGATATAGCTCTTGCCATACGCAGCGAAAAAGCCACTAAAGCAAATGTGGATGCCGGCAAAAATCGCGTCGAAAATATAGCTGCGCATATAGCCGGTGCCGGCCGCGACTACCGCGGCGTCCTTGGCAAAAAAGCCGATAAACGCCGGCGCCACTAGCCACATCAGCACCGTGATCAGACAGCCGTACACCACCGAGATCGTCATGGCGTCTTTGAGTACCTGACGTGCGCGGTCGCCCTTGCCCGCTCCGGCATTTTGCGCCGTGAGCGCGCTGACGGTGGCACCCATGGAACTCGGCACAATGAACAAAAAGCTGATCATCTTTTCGACCAGGCCCACGGCGGCGGCGTCGACGAGTCCTCGGTGGTTGGCGATGACGGTGATAAACATAAACGCCACCTGGATGCAGCCGTCCTGCACGGCCACAGGCACGCCGATCTTAAGAATACTGCCGAGCACCTCGGGCTGGGGGCGCAGGTCGCTGCGCTTAGCGTGGATGTTCGTTCGACGGCTCTTGAGCCACACGAGCGCGAGGGCAACGCTTGCTGTCTGGGCGGTCACTGTGCCGAGCGCCGCACCCACGGGACCGAGCCCCATTTGCCCAATAAACAGAAAGTCGAGCGCGATGTTGATGATGCATGCCACGCCAATCACGTACATGGGCGAGCGCGAATCGCCCAGGCCGCGAAAGATGGCCGAGAGGATGTTGTATGCGGCGATAAACGGAATGCCTACAAAGCAGATGCGCAGGTAGGCGGCAGTGCCTTCGACCGCTTCGGCCGGCGTGCCAATGAGCGCCACGATCTGCGGGCACAGTGCGAGCAGGACAACGGTCAGCACCACCGAGACGCCCATAAACAGCGTGATAGTGTTGCCGATGGCGGTCTCGGCGCGGTCGAAGCGGCGCGAGCCTACGGCGTGGCCGACGATGACCGTCGTTCCCATGGCCAGGCCCACGAGCGTCACGGTAATGATATAGAGCGTCTGCGCGCCATTGCCCACGGCGGTGATGCCGGCGGCGCCGCTAAACTGCCCCATCATGTACAGGTCGGCCATGCCGTAGAGCATCTGCAAAAAGTACGAGAGCATATAAGGCAGGGCAAAGACCGCGATGGTCTTAAGGACATTGCCGCGTGTGAGGTCGTGTTCCATGGGCGGGGCTTTCTGGCTGGGTTCGTTTACGTACCAGTGTAGTGAAAACCCTACAACGATTGTAGAGTCAAGGTTTGTGTTGACGCCGGAGCGAAAAAGTCTCGCGCACCATTATTCCGAGTGAATATGGACACACATCACGAGAACTCGCCGCCGGCGCTAACCTTGCAGAAAACGATTTCGGAATACTTGACACCATTATTCGGCGCGCAATAATACGTGCGTTTGCGAACAACGTTTGATGGGGGTTGAACCTGCGTGCGCAATCTCAAAATACTGTTTTCCTATCTAGGGGCATACCGTCGCGATGCCATCCTCGGCGTGTTCTTTGTGTCGGTCGAGACGGTGCTCGAGCTGTTTATCCCGGTCATCATGGCCAACATCATCGATGCGGGCGTGCCTGCGGGTGATATCAACTACATGCTGCTGCAGGGCGCGTACATGTTGGTGTGCGCTGCGCTTTCGCTGGTACTGGGCTTGGGTTATGCCCGCACGTCCGCCCGCGTTGCCTCGGGCCTAGGCGCTAACCTGCGCGAGGCCGAGTACAAAAAGATTCAGACGCTCGCTTTTGGTAACCTGGACAACTACGACGCCAGCTCGCTCGTCACCCGCATGACCACGGACATCACCGTTATCCAAAATGCTGTGGGCAACGGCTTTCGCCCTATGGTGCGCGGCCCGGTGACGCTTATCGTCGGCCTTATCTACGCGCTGATGCTGTCGCGCCCGCTCGCCACCGTCTTTGCGATCATCTTGCCCGTGCTGGCAATCGTACTGGGCGTCATCACCTATCGCGTCAGTCCGCTCTACCGCCAACTCCAGACCTCGATGGACCACCTCAACGGCGTGGTACAGGAAGACCTCACCGCCGTGCGTGCCGTCAAGGCCTACGTTCGTACCGAGCACGAGGAGGCCAAGTTCGACACCGTCAATACCGAGCTCGCCGGCACTGCGACGAAGACCTTTGGCAACGCGGTGCTCAACCTGCCGGTGTTTCAGCTGTCGATGTACGTGGCTGCGCTCTCCATCCTGTGGATTGGCGGCCGCATGATTCTCGCCGGCAAGCTGGGCGTGGGCTCGCTCACGGGCTTTATGAGCTACGTGCTGCTGATCATGAATTCGCTCATGATGATTTCCAACGTGTTTTTGCTGCTCACGCGCGCTCTTACGAGTGTGGGCCGTATCGCCGAGGTGCTCGATGAGGAGCCCTTTATCGCCAACCCCGCGGGAGACCTCGCGATTGCGGCGCCAGCGGACGGCAGTATCGAGTTTCGCGACGTTTCCTTTAAATACCGCGCGGATGCAGCTGAGGATGTGCTCGAGCATATCGACCTTCGCATCGAGAGCGGCTCGACGGTGGGCATCCTCGGCGGCACGGGCTCGGGCAAGAGCTCGCTTGTGCAGCTGATTGCGCGCCTGTACGACGCCACCGAAGGCGCCGTGCTTGTGGGCGGACGCGACGTGCGCGACTACGACCTGGCTACCTTGCGCGACGCGGTGGGCATTGTGCTGCAGAAGAATGTGCTGTTCACGGGCACCGTGCGTGAGAACCTGCAGTGGGGCAATCCGCAGGCGTCGGACGATGAGCTCCTCGCGGCTTGCCGCGCGGCGTGCGTGGACGAGTTCCTTGATCGCATCGGCGGGCTGGACGGCGAGTTGGGCCAAGGCGGCGCCGGTGTCTCGGGTGGCCAGAAGCAACGCCTGTGCATCGCGCGCACGCTGCTCAAGCATCCGCGCGTGCTCATTTTTGATGACTCCACCAGCGCGGTCGATATGGCGACCGACGCTAAGATTCGCGAGCACATCGCCCGGATTTCCGATACGACCGTGCTCATCATCGCCCAGCGCATCGCGAGTGTCATGGATGCCGATCGCATTGTGGTATTGGACGACGGTCGTGTCCACGGCGTGGGCACGCACGAGGAACTGCTAGCGGGCGACAACATATACCAGGAGATTTATGCCTCGCAGATGGAGTTTGCGAGGAACGCGGACGCCGGCGACGGCAGCGACGATGGTTGCGCGAATGATCCGTTTTCCTCCGTCGCATGCGGATCGCCCTTGGAAGGGGGTGAGCGTCATGCCTAAGACCGCAGCCCAAGCACGCCCGGCCGACCTCAAGCGCACTGTGCGCCGCTTGCTCTCCTACATGGGGCATGCCAAGTTCTCGTTGCTCGCGGTGGGCGTGCTCGCCTCCGTTGCCGCCATCGCGAGCCTCGCCGGCACCTACATGGTGCGCCCCATCGTTAACGGTTTGGCCACGGGCGGGGAGGAACTGCTTGCCAAGCAGGTCATCCTGACGGCGATCATCTACGCTGCGGGCGTGCTCTCGGCCCTGGGCTACTCGCAGATTATGGTTCGTGCGGCCCAACACGTGGTGTCCGATATTCGCCGCGACCTGTTCGCGCACATCCAGACGCTGCCGCTCAGTTATTTTGACAGCACGCGCTCGGGCGACATCATGAGTTTTTTCACCAACGACGTCGACACCGTCTCCGAGGCGCTCAACAACAGCTTTGCCAACGTGATTCAGGCCGCCATTCAGGTTGTGGGCACCACGGCCATGCTCATCATCCTTAACTGGCAGCTCACGATTATCACACTCGTGTGCGATGCGGCCATTGTGCTGTATGCGCGCTATTCGGGCGCGCGCTCTAAGCGCTTCTTTGCCGCCCAGCAGGCATCGCTTGGCGACCTGGACGGATATATCGAAGAAATGGTCTCGGGCCAAAAGGTCATCAAGGTCTTTAACCGTGAGGCAGCGAATGTCGCCGGCTTCACCCGCCGCAACGACGAGCTTCGCCGCACCGGTACCGCCGCCGTGAGCTATGCCAACTCCATGGTGCCCATGACTGTCGTGATTGGCTACGTCAACTATGCCATCGTCGCCGTGGCGGGCGGCATGCTCTGCATCAAGGGGCTCGCCGATGTGGGCGCACTTGCAAGCTACCTGGTCTTTGTGCGCCAGGCCGCCATGCCCATCAACCAGTTTACGCAGCTCGGCAACTTCTTGCTCAACGCGTTGGCCGGTGCCGAGCGCCTGTTTGCCGCCATGGACCTTGAGCCCGAGGTGGACGAGGGCTGCGTGGAGCTGATGCAGACGGGCGACGCCGCGTGGGCGTGGAAGATTCCCGGGGGGCTGGGTGTGGGAGCGTACGGGCACTTGCATGACGTGGCTGCCGTTGATGAATCGGGCCGCGCGGTAGCCGCCGACGGCACCGAGCTCACGTGCGGCTTGGTCCCGCTTGCCGGCGACGTGCGCTTCCATGCCGTGGACTTTTCCTACGTGCCGGGCACCCGTGTGCTCACGGACCTCAACCTGTTTGCCAAGCCGGGGCAAAAGATTGCGTTTGTGGGCTCCACGGGCGCCGGCAAGACGACCATTACCAACCTCATCAACCGCTTCTACGAGGTCGATGACGGCGAGATCACGTACGACGGCATCGACGTCAAGCACATTGCCAAGGCCAGCCTGCGCGGGTCGCTCGGCATTGTGCTGCAGGACACGCACCTGTTTAGCGGCACCATTGCGCAGAACATCCGCTTTGGCAAGCTCGACGCGACCGACGAGGAGGTGCGCGCCGCTGCCGAGGCCGCCTGCGCCGACTCGTTTATCCGCCGCCTGCCGCGGGGCTACGACACACCGGTCACGGCCGACGGCGCCAACCTGTCGCAGGGTCAGCGTCAGCTGCTCGCCATCGCGCGCGTGGCCGTCGCCGATCCGCCGGTGCTCATCCTGGACGAGGCCACGAGCTCCATTGACACGCGTACCGAAAAGCTCATCGAGCGCGGTATGGACCGCATCATGCGCGGACGCACCACGTTTATGATCGCGCATCGCCTGTCCACCGTCCGCGACGCCGACGCCATCATGGTCCTCGAACACGGCCGCATCATCGAGCGCGGCACGCACGAAGAGTTGCTCGCCCAGCACGGCGAGTACTGGCAGCTGGCGCATGGGTTAAAAGAGTTGGATTAACCCGTTCGAGCACGATGCTTTGGTCCTCCGTGCCCTCACCTCGCCTCAAACCATCACAACATTCGACGCTTTTTGCCAAAATCGGGAAAAGCATCGAATGTTGTGATGGTTTTTCTGCCACTCGATCGGGTGGAATCGCTTTCTTGCGCACGAAGGTGTGCGGACCCGTGGGCAGGGGAATAAGGTTGGTTATCCGACTCCATTGGAGGGCTCATGGACCTGCCGATCGTCCTGTCCCATAAGACTGCCTGGCTGTACCACAACGTGGCGCGCCCGTTCGAGCCGCTCTCGCGAGCAAGCAGCCTATACGATGAGGACTCGCTTGCTAACGAGGCGGAGCCGACCGCGGGCCTGCCCAAATTGGGGCTCGATGCCAAGGGGCTGAGGGCTTCAACGGCAGTTGAGATCGTTACCGACTATCTGGTTTCGCTTGGTATTCCACGAGAAGAGCTCGATCATGTCGACACGCTCGTCAACTTCGATTTTGAGCGCTCGACGCCGGCTGGATTTAGGTGCCACGTGTTTGGGTCGCCGGTACCTCCGGGCCATCTTATCGAGGTAGCAGAGGGCCTTCTAGTGGTTGATGAGGCCATGTGCTTTGTCCAGGCGGGTTCGTGGATGAGTGAGCCCGAGCAGCTGGAATATGGCTACGAAATCTGCGCCCGATACCATTTGAATCATCTGTCAACAGGCGATTATATCGAGATGGGGCAGAGGTATACCGTTGCCGACTTGATTGCCTATTGCAATGAGAACCGATCTCGTCAGGGGGCTATACGCGCGGCCGCCGTGCTCAAGCGCATGCACGATGGCGCGCGGTCGCCCATGGAGACGGCCACCGCAATCATGGTCGTAGCAAAACGTTCCCAGGGCGGGCTGGGATACGCCAAGATTGAGCTCAACCATCGGGTCGATGTTCCCAACGAGTTCAAGTATCTCGCAAAGGCCGGGTATTTCGAGATCGACGTATATGCGTCTGCGAGCGGTACGGGGATTGAATACAACGGCTCGGACCATCTTGATAAACAGCGCAGCGCGTCGGATGCGGAGCGTATGACCGTGCTGAGCGCGCTGGGCTTTAGGATGATCGTCCTCACCGGGACTCAGTTTGCCCACCAGCTGCAATTGCACCGGGCGATGAACGCCATCGCGCTTGCTATGGGCCTCAAGTGCGACCGAAGCGAAGCGTTCCAGAAACGGCAGAACGATCTGCGAGAATTCGTGATTCGGCACTGGGACGGCGGTCTTTAGGGGCGCTTTGGTCCTTCTACGGGGTGCCGTGGGCAGGCAAACCATCACAACATTCGACGTTTTTTGCCAAAAACGGGAAAAGCATCGAATGTTGTGATGGTCTGTGCTGAAGATGGGCTTGGAAGTCCGTTTTGCTCGAAGTGACCCGTCCTGTCGTACGGGTGTCGGCATGATTCTCTCGTGGGGTATTATGTTTTCCGAAGAATAAAACGCCGCGCGAGGGGAGGGCTGCGTGGACGGGCACGTGCAACATGACGGCTTTGGCCGCGATATCAACTACCTGCGCATTGCCGTTACCGACAAGTGCAATTTCCGCTGCATCTATTGCATGCCGGCCGACGGCGTGGCGCCCCGTGCGCACGACGAGCTGCTCAGTGCCGAGGAGATCGCCCGTTTTGTGCGCCTGGTGGCGGGGGAGGGCATTCGCCGCGTGCGCCTGACGGGTGGCGAGCCGCTGGTCAGTCGCCGTATCATTCCGCTTATTCGCGACATCCGCGCGATTCCGCAGATCGAGGACATCTCGCTCACCACTAATGGCGCCCTGCTGCCCAAGCTGGCGCCGCAGCTCAAAGATGCCGGGCTTGACCGCGTTAACATCTCGCTCGACACGCTCGACCCTACGCTCTTCGGAAAGATCACGCGCCTGGGTCGGCTCGAGCAGACCATGGCGGGCATCGACGCGGCACTGGCTTGGGGCTTTGAGCCCGTTAAGGTCAACTGCGTTGTGGTGCGCCGGCTCAACCAAGATGTGGCGGCCCTCGCGCGCTTGACCGCCGACCGCCCCATCCACCTGCGCTTTATCGAATACATGCCCATCGGCGACGAGCACACGAGCTCGCATTGCACTGTGGACCCGCATGCGCCCGCACTCAATCCCGAGCTGTGGGACGCGAGCGATACCGTGCCGAGCGACGAGCTGCGGGCGCGCATCAATGCCGGGGTCGCCGTGACGGGCCTGGGCGAGCTCGAGCCGCTTGACATCAACGATGCTCCTGCCGGCGCGGGCCCTGCGCGCTACTGGCACTTTCCGGGCGCGGCGGGAACGGTTGGCTTTATTAGCGCCATGTCCAACCATTTTTGTGCGAATTGCAACCGTCTGCGCCTGACGGCCGATGGCAACGTGCGTCCGTGCCTGTTTAGCGATGCCGAGTATTCGGTGCGTGAGGCGCTGCGCCATGGTGATGATATGCAGGTACTTTCGATTTGGCGCGATGCCGTGGCCCACAAACCGCAGGAACACGCGATAATTGAGGGCACGCAACGATTTATGTCCCAAATCGGAGGATGATCATATGGCCAAGAGCAGGTACGCCGATGCCACCAAGGCCGCTCGCAGGGCCGCGATGTCTGCCCACAAAGTCACGGCTGCGGCCACCGATGCCGTTGCAGACGCACAGCCGTCTGCCAGCGCTGTCGCTGAGCCCGTCCGCGACGCCCGTCGCGACGAGCTGACGCATGTGGACGCCAAGGGCGAGGTACGCATGGTCGACGTGTCCGACAAGGCCGAGACGCACCGCATCGCCATCGCCGAGGGCACCATCCTCATGCACCCCGAGACACAGGCCATGGTGCTGCAGGACCGCGCCAAAAAGGGCGACGTGCTTGCCTGTGCGCGCGTAGCGGGCATTATGGCCATCAAGCGCACGAGCGACATCATCCCCATGTGCCATCCGCTGCTCATTACCAAGAGTAAGTGCGACATTGCGCCCATCGCTGCGGCGGGGACGCCGGCCGAGGACGTGCCCGAGGGTTGGGCGCCGGCGCGCGCGGACGGGCAGGTTGGCTTTCACGTGCTGGTCACGGCGGGCGTGACGGGCAAGACGGGTATTGAGATGGAGGCTCTGACCGGCGCGAGCGCTGCGTGTCTGACCATCTATGACATGTGCAAGGCGGTCGATCGCGGCATGGAGATCGTCGACGTGCGCCTGCTGCACAAGGAGGGCGGCCGCTCGGGCGTGTGGGATCGTGCAGAGCGCCAGGCCGCTGCTGTTGAGGCCGTGGCCGCTGACGGTGCCACACCCGCGAGCGCACCCGTCACCGTCGCGCCCGCAGCTCCGGCCTCGGCCGTCCCCGCGATCGCGTTTATCGGCTACCAGAACTCGGGCAAGACCACGCTCGTCGAGAAGGTCATTGCCGAGCTCACCCGCCGCGGCCTGCGCGTGGGATCGCTCAAGCATCATGGGCATCACGGCTTTGATATCGATGTGCCTGCTAAGGATACGTGGCGCCATCACCAGGCCGGCTCCAAGCACGTGGGACTCATCTGCGCCACGCGCTGGGCGGAGTACGCCGACACGCGCGAGGAGGACGAGATGCCCGCGCGCGAGCTGCTGTCGCGCTACAACGATGTCGACGTGGTGATCATCGAGGGCTACAAGACCGAGGGCTTCGACAACATCGTGGTCGCGCGCTCCGGTGTCGACCGTCTGCGCGGCAAGAGCTCGCTCGACCTGGTCGACGGTCACACGCTGGCCCTTGCCTGCAACGAAGCCCTGGCGCGTCAGGCCTTCGATGCCGGCTTCGCGACCCGAGCCATCAACATCAACGACGCCCGAGCCATCTGCGATCTTATCCAAGACCACCTTCAGGCTTGACGCTGCGCCGGCCCCAAGCACCCCATCTCGCCCCTCAAGCCGTCGCTCGCGTACCAAAGTACGCGTCGCTCCTCTTTCGGGGCGACCTGGGGCACTTGGAACCGGCTCGCTGCGTTGCCATAACATGCCAAAAAGGGACAGGTTTATTTTGGCAGGTTTTATCTGGGCAAACGTCACTTCCACCACAAAGGGGCCAGGCACCTTTGTGGTGGTTTTTGCTTTGGTAGATGTGTGGGGCATGCCTTACAATCTACCAAGTAGTTCATGACGGTCGAAAAACGGAGAGAAGGGGCTTGATGCGTCCTTAATGTTTCATGCGGATAGATTGATTTGACAGACGGTGGCGAATGCCCGCCGTCCGCATTCGTATGAAACAAGGAGTTCCCATGCTCGCATCTCTTCTCTCAAAACCTCAACCTTCGCTGTCCGCGCAGGCTAAACGCCTGGTGGCGATGCGCTTTCTCATCTACACCGGTTTTCAGACCAGCTACTTTATCGGCGTCATCGGAACGCTCACCTATGCAGACGATGCCTCGGTCGTGGCGACATCGCTGGCCGTTCTGTTTATGAACGTATTCGTGATCTTGGGATCCTTTGCGGGTGGCGCGGCGCTCGACGTCTGGGGTCCGTGCCGGCATTTCTTGCTGAGCATCGTGGGCACGCTGGCAACCGGCGCGGCAATCCTCGCCTTTGGCAGCGCGACCGGAACAGTCCTTGCCGGCGCGGTACTCCTGGGCTTTGTGATGGGGTTCGCCCAGCCCATCGCCACGTCCTATCCGGCGTATCTCACCGACGACCCCGGCGAGCTCAAAGACATCAACTCCGCCATAACCATGTTCTCCAACGTGAGCATTATCGTCGGCCCCACGCTGGGCGGCTTTGTCGCGGCGGCCGCGTCGTCGCGCGCGGTGTTCGTGCTCATGATGCTCTTTACCGTGCTGGCGCTCGTCGCCGGTTGGGGCTTTAGGCCGAAGGCCAGCCATGTCGCCGGGGATGCGGATGCCGATTCGGCAGAGGAAGGGGAGCGTGCGGGACAAAGCCCCGACTCCAACACATCTTCCCGCACCACCTTCGCAGCCAGCATCAAGACAGTCTTCACCAACAGCGTCCTCGCGCTACTTTTCTGCATCATCTTCCTTTCGAACTTTGGCTACGGTGCCTTCGACCCGCTGGAGTCGTTCTTCTACCGCGATGTTCTGCACGTTGGTGTCGAATGGATGGGCTGGCTCTCGTCGGCCAGCGGTGTGGGCGCGGTGCTGGGCGCCGTGGTCGCGCTCCGCTTGCCGCCGCACCTGGTCAACCTTAAAACGCTGCTCGTGGCGCTTATGTCCGTGGGCCTGGGAAGTTTGCTCTATGTGGGGACACCGTACGTGGGAGTAGCCCTTGTCGGCCAGATTGCCCTGGGCGTGGCCTGGGGCGTCGTCAACCCGCTCCACAACACGATCGTGCAAACGACGGCCCCGCTCGAGCAGCTCGGTCGCGTCAACTCGGTCATGGGTTTTGGCAACATGTTTGCCGGCGTGGCCCCGCTGGCGATTGCCCCCTGGCTGGCGGCGACGTTTGGCGTGCAGCAGACGCTCGTTGGTGCGGGCATGGTCGTGACGGCGGTTCCCGCGGCGTTGCTGCTGTTTGGCCGCCGGCATTTTGATTGTGCCGCGAGGCGGTAAAAACCATCACAACATTCAGCGAAAATCGCGATTTTGCCGAAAAGCGTCGAATGTTGTGATGCTTTGCGCTCCGGGCCGGGACACCCTTCGGGTCCGGCCACCACAAGGGGGGCGGGCACCTTTGTGGCGATCGGGCCCCAACGGCCTGCGCCTTGGTATACCATGTACGCCGTTCACGAATACACCCCACATCGCCGCACAACCCAGAAAGGCCCCCATGGACACCATCTTCAGCCACATCAAAGCCGTGTTCTGCGATATCGACGGCACGCTGCTCACGAGCCAGCACACGGTGTCCCCGCGCACCGTGGCGGCGATCCGCTCCCTGCGCGAGCGCGGCGTGCTCTTTGGCCTGTGCACCGGGCGCGACGCCCACGCGACCGAGGCCATGTACGAGCTCTGGGGCATCGAAGGCCTGGTGGACGTGATGGTGGGCTGCGGTGGTGCCGAGGTCATCGACCGCGCGCACGACATCAACGAGCTGAGCTATCCGCTGCCGGGCGAGACCATCGCGCGCATCTGCAAGCACATGGCGGACCTTCCGGCAACGCCCGTCTGCCCCCGAGACGGCGTGTTCTACGTGCCCGAGAGCAACGCGTGTGTCGAGCACCTGTCGCGCGTCGACGGCGTGCCCTACCAGGTGGTCGATTTTGCCGAGTTTTTGCGCGAGCCGCAGCCCAAGGTGATGTTTACCATGGCGCCCGAGGTGATGCCGCAGGTGATTGAGCGGGCGTCGACGTTTGCCGATAACACTGTTAAGGCAGCGGCCCTGCAAACCACGCAGCGGCTCTACGAGTTCATGGATCCGCGCGTGTCCAAGACGCGCGGCCTTGTGCGCGTGGCGGAGCTCAACGACATGGAGCTCCAGGACATCTGCGTGTTTGGCGATGCGGACAACGACACCTGCATGGTGGCTGACGCCGGCGTGGGCGTGGCCATGGCAAATGGCAGCGATGCCACCCGTGCCGCCGCCGATTTTGTAACCGCGAGCAACGACAAAGACGGCATCGCGATCTTTATCGAGGAACATCTGCTGTAGCGCCGGGGGAGAACCACCACAAAAGGGGCAGGCGCCTTTGTGGCGGCCTCAGGCGATTTGGGCGAATTGATGCCTAAAATCTGCGCGAAAATTCAAATTTAGTTGTCTGAACATTACGCTTCTAACCACCGAGGGGTTAAAGATATTCTCATCAGTTTGGTAGGGTATTCCTCCCGGTTGATGACCTACCGCTCACGGTCGATTTTCAACCGTTCACAGGATGTTTACTCTTGAGCAAAATGTTGTG
>CABQLK010000017.1 GCA_902465015.1 uncultured Collinsella sp. | reverse complement strand
TTAAGAAATTTTCCGACCTAGTCATTGGGGACGTTCTTAAACGACTAGTCATTCAAGAACGTCCCCAACGACTACATGAAAGCGCCCTCAAGCGGATGTGCTTGAGGGCGCTTCTTGCTTGACTAGCTTTCGATGTAGTCCTTGAGCTTGCTGGAACGGCTCGGGTGGCGGAGCTTGGCCAGGGTCTTGGACTCGATCTGGCGAATACGCTCGCGCGTGACGCCAAACTCGCGACCGACTTCCTCGAGCGTGCGGGGATGTCCGTCGACAAGGCCAAAGCGCAGCTCGATAACCTTGCGCTCGCGATCGGCAAGCGAATCGAGCACCTGGGTGAGCTGCTCCTGCAGCATGGAGAAACTGGCGGCATCGGGCGGAACGATAGCCTGGGAGTCCTCGATGAAGTCGCCCAGCTGAGAATCCTCTTCCTCGCCGATCGGGGTCTCGAGCGACACGGGCTCCTGCGAAATCTTCTGAATCTCGCGGACGCGGTCGGCGCTCATGTCCATCTCGGCACCGATCTCCTCGGGGGTCGGGTCGCGACCCAGGTCCTGGAGGAGCTGGCGCTGCACGCGGACGAGCTTGTTGATGGTCTCGACCATGTGCACGGGAATACGGATGGTACGGGCCTGGTCGGCAATAGCGCGCGTAATGGCCTGACGGATCCACCACGTGGCGTACGTGGAGAACTTGAAGCCCTTCTGGTAGTCGAACTTCTCGACGGCGCGGATCAGACCGAGGTTGCCCTCCTGGATCAGATCCAGGAACAGCATGCCACGGCCGACATAGCGCTTGGCGATGGAGACGACCAGACGCAGGTTTGCACTGATGAGCGCCTGCTTGGCTTCGAGACCCACGTTCTCAATGCGCGTAAGACGACGCATTTCGGTACGCGTGAGCTCGAGCTCGCCTGCCTCGGCAGCCTCGAGCTTCTCGGTGGCCTCAAGACCGGCCTCAATCTTCATGGCCAGATCGACCTCTTCGGAGGCGGTCAGCAGGTCGACCTTGCCGATCTCCTTGAGGTACATACGGACCGGGTCGCCGGTCAGCATCACCGTGGAGGCATCGATGCCGCGCACGCGGGAGCGTGAACGGGACGTGCGCACGGTGCGCTTCTTCTTGCTCTTGGAAGAACCCATCTCGGCGTCGGCCTGACGGGCCATCTTGAGCTCGTGATCGTCGAGCGAGCCGGAATCGTGCTCGTCGTCGTCATCGAAATCGTCGGTATCGGTATCGTTATCGTCATCGTCGACGTCCATGGGGGCGTCGTCGTTACCGCTCGCGGAGATAATCTGGATGCCGCTGTTGCGCAGCGCGGAATACACCGCGGTGAGCTGCTCGTCAGAAACATCGATATCCTTCAGGGCGACCTGAATCTCGTCCTCGGTTACCGAAGTCCTGTTTGAGCCGTTGCCCATAAGCTTTGCAACGTAGGATTCCAGCCCAGTACCCGTGCTCTCAGTCTTTTTTGGCACAGATTCTCCCTTCATAGTCCACAGGACTCAATACTTTAGCACACACATTGACGTCTATACCCAAAAAGAGGGCTGGATATAGGCGAGAATACGCTGGTTGACCACAACATCTAGGCTTGTTCGGTGCCTGCGGCCTCCAGGCCAATCAAACGGAACGGGTCCGCCACGCCGCCGATTGACTTTTGCAGTTCGCGCTGACGCTGCGAATCCTGCGCGGCCTGCATGGTTAGCGCGCGACGGGCCTCATCATCGAGCGAACGGTCCTGGCGCAGCTTGGCCTGTGCGGCACGCATGCGGCGTTTGATGGTGTAGAGCTCAAGCGTATCGAGCATAAACACGATGTTCGTCTCGGTGGGGTGCTTGCTCGTCGCCGAGATGCGCCCGGCACTCACAAGCGTTGCCGCCTCGGGACACACCGAGCGCGCCGCATCCATGCAGGCTGCAGGATCGGTTCCCGGTGGCGTTGCCAGAACGGCCCATGCGATGGACTCGTGACGTGGGTCAACCCACTCGATGGAGCAGATGCGATCGGCATACGTGCGTAACAGGTCGGGGTAGCTCGTGAGCATGGTCAGCAGTTCACGCTCCCCCGCCAAGGACTTGCGTTCAAGATCGGTAAGAACCATCGGCGCCGCCGTAGCCGGTGCGTCCGAACCATCAGGCACAGGAACAGAGCCCATACCATCAGGTACATCGATCGGCGACAGGTCGTCGACAACCTCCACGGGCGCGGCATCGTAGGCATCGAGCGGGACGTAGTCGTACGGCTCTTCTTCGACCGGCGCGGACACCGGCGGCGTCGCGCCCGATGCCCAAGCACCGCGACCGGCATCGCGAGAACCCGACGCCCGACCGCCCGCGCTACCGGACCGCTCAGCCTGTGCCCGCTGGCGCTCATAGTTCTGCTCACGACGTCGTTCCGCATCCTCGCGCTTGGCGACATCGCGAAACACACGGCCCGAGCTCGCGCGCACGGTCTCCAGATCCAAACCCAGCAGGTCGGCAATCTGGATAAAGTACGTGTCGATCATATAGCTATCGCGCAGCGGATAGATGAGCGTCAGCGCATCCTCGAGCGCCTTGGCGCGACCGCCCGGCGTGGTGATGTCGCTCGACTCCTGCAGCGAACGGTAGACAAAGTCCATGAGCGGCTCGGCCGCGTCGATGCGCGCCTGCAGCTCCTGGCCGCCGTGCGCCGTAATAAACTCCATAGGGTCGTTGCCGTCGGGCAGTACCACGCAGCGCAGGTCCATCGAATCCTGCTCGATAAACTGAATCGCGCGGCGGGCGGCCTTCTGGCCCGCGGCATCGCCATCGAACATATACACGATGCGCTTGGCAAAGCGGGTGAGCGTCTTTACATGATGCTCCGTGAGCGCGGTGCCCAGCGTGGCGACAACGTTTTTAATCCCCGCCTCCCAGCAGGCGATGCAATCGGTATAGCCCTCCACCACGATGGCGGTATCCTGCGCGACGATAAACTCCTTGGCCCAATTAAAACCGTAGAGGTTTCGCTTTTTATGAAACACGCTCGTCTCGGCGGTGTTGAGGTACTTAGGCTGGCCGTCGCCCATAATGCGACCGCCAAAGGCAATGTTGTGACCCTGCTCGTCAAAGATGGGGAACATCACACGGTCGTAGAAGCGGTCGGCAAGCTGCCCGCGCCCGCGGCTCACGGCAACATTGGCGTCGATCATCTCCTGCGGGGTAAAACCCGCCTGGGACAGGTGCGACACCAGCGCGTTACGGCCTGGTGCAAAGCCCAGGCAGTAGCGGCGGCAGACGTCGCCACCCATGCCGCGGCTGGCAAAGTACTCGCGCGGACGACCGTCCTTACCGCGCATAAGCATGGTGTGGTAGAACTGGGCGGTCTCGGCGCACAGATCGTAGATGCGGGCACGCTTAGTACCGCGCTCGCGGCGATCTCCGGTGTCGTGCAGCTCAATACCTGCGCGATCGGCCAAATAACGGATTGACTCGGGAAAGCTCAGGTTCTCGCGCTTCATGATATAGGTGAAGACGTCGCCACCCTCGCCGCAGCCAAAGCAATGCCACACCTGCGTGGCGGGAATAATGTGGAAGGACGGCGTCTTTTCGCCATGGAAGGGGCAGCAGCCCCAAAACTCATGGCCGCGGGGCTTGAGCTCAACCGTTTCCTGCACGATGGCAACGAGGTCGGACGCAGCGCGTACCTGGTCTTTTTCCTCATCACTAATCACGGATGCTCACCCCCTGCTCACCCAAGTTATGACGAATGTCCTCGATATTACCCTCGACGGTCGCGATCAACTCATCCAGCGAATCGAACACACGCGAGGGACGCAGCCAGCGCGTAAACGCAAGCGAAACGGAAGCGCCGTACAGGTCGCCCGTATAACCAATTAAGTTAGCCTCAAGATGTGCAGATGCCGCATCGTCGGCATACGTCGGCGGCAGTCCGACGTTAACGGCAGCGGGCCACACGGTGTCATCGACCAGCACCAGACCCTCATACACGCCATCGGCAGGCACCTGAATGCCGTCGGGAACCTGCAGGTTTGCCGTGGGAAAGCCCATGCCAGAACCCTCGTGACGGCCGCGAATAACACCGCCACGCACCATATACGGGCGGCCGAGTAACTCAGCAGCAAGCTCCACATGGCCCTGTCCGAGCTCATGACGGATACGGGTGGCGCAAATGGCCTCACCGCCCTCGCAAAGCAGGTCGTGACCGTACACGTCAACGCCGTGCTCGGCACCCCAGGCGCGCATCTCGGCAACACCAGAAGCACCGCCACGACCCAGCCTAAAGTCACTGCCAACGCGAATCGATCGAATGTCGACCAGACGCGACACCAGCGAGAGAAAATCAACATGGTCAAGCGCCGCAACCTCAGGCGTAAAGGGAACGGCCACCACCGCATCGACCCCAGTTTGAGCCAGGGCATGCAGACGGTCGGCCGTCGTCATCAATTTTTGAGCGGGCGAAGAGCTCACCACAACGTCCGGGTCGGGATCGAAGGTAACCACGACCGCCTTACAGCCATGGGCACGGGCATCACGGACAAGCGCCGTAATGAGCTCCTGGTGTCCACGGTGCACGCCGTCGAACACACCGATGGCAATCGATGCGGCACCCAGGTGCTCGAACTCATCAAACGCATCGGCAGCAACGATGCGAGCCTCGTCCGACCCGCCCACGAAAAAAATACGCGCGAGCTCGCGAGCGGACAACATCATCGAACACCGCCGATTGCCTGAGGAAATACGTGCTCCATGACAAAGCGGCCACCCTCAATACGGGCGAGCGCCTTGAGTCCCCCATCGAGCACCAACGCAAACGGCGCCTTCGAGGCATAGAAATCGGCAAGCGCATGCTCAACGGGAATGCGACGGCCGCAGAGCAGGTCGTCGGCAAGATTGCCCGGCAAGTCAACACGCGTAGCGCCCAGGGCCGCAATGGGATCCAGTGCAAACCCCGCCGCGGACTCGGGAGAAAGCTCCTCAACCGCATGACAGGCGCCAACGGAAACAATACCGGAGGCCGTGCGGCGCAGCGCGGAAATGTGCGCGGCGCTCTCGCAGGCGCGGCCCAGGTCGCGAGCGAGCGCTCGGATATAGGTTCCCTTGCTCACCGAGAACGCCACGGTCCACACGCACGTATCACCTTCGCCGCCCACGGCGATCAGGTCGGCGGCATAGACCTCGACGGGACGCGGAGGTAGGTCCACCGCATTGCCCTCGCGAGCAGACTTGTAGGCACGAACGCCATTGACCGAGATAGCCGAAAACGCCGGCGGCACCTGCATCTGCGGACCCAGCATGGAGGCCAATTGCTCACGCGCATAGGTAGGATCGCGGAGCTCGTTGGCAACAGCCACCGTGCGGACCGCCTCGCCCTCCGCATCATCGGTATTCGTCTCGGCGCCAAACGAAATATCGGCGACGTAGCTTTTGGTATCGAGCGTGAGCATGCCCAGCAGACGGGTGGCCTGACCCACGCCCACAACCATGACACCCGATGCCATGGGGTCGAGCGTACCGGCATGGCCGACGCGCCGCTCATGGAGGGCGCGTCGGCATTGCGAGACCACGTCATGGGACGTGCAGCCCACCGGCTTATCGACGGCGAGCAGCATATTCAATTGAGAAGGCGTTCGACGAGCCATGTACCATCCAATAAGTTAGAGCTCGACGGTCACCGAAGCGGGATCCTCCCCCACCAGCTCGGCCAGCATGGGAAGTGCCACGGCGAGCGTCTCGCGAATTGTTCCGTTGTTGGAAAAGCCGGCGGCGGCATGATGCCCGCCACCGCCAAAGTTGGCAGCAATCTCGGACACATCGAGGTCGCCCTTGGAGCGCAGGTTGCCACGCACCTTGGTATCGCCCTCAATGCCCTTCAGGAACAGGCAGACCTCCACGCCCATCACCGAACGCACCACATCGACCAGGCCGTCGCACTCGTCCGAGGTGACACCGCAGGCCTCAAGGTCGCTCTGGTAGGCATAGCTATACGCCACGCGCCCATGCGCGACCGTCTTAATGCGACCCATGACAATGGACTTGAGGTGCAAAAACTCAACGCGCATGCTCTGGTAGACCTCGAGCGCAACGCGCGCCGGATCGGCACCATGCGCCACCAGGCGCGAGGCCGCATGGAACGCGGCGGCATCGGCGTTTTGGTACTGAAAACGGCCGGTATCGGTAACCAAGCCACACAGCAGGCAGGTCGCAACGCCATCACGTGCGACAATGCCGCAATTGTCCAAAAAGCGGTCGATGATCATGGCGCAGGCCGCGGCATCGACGCGCCTCAGGCTCAGCTCGGCAAACTCCTCGCGCGCCGGATGATGATCGAAGCACACCACATGCTTGGAGCGACGAAGCACCTCGGCGGAATTATTGAGGCGCTCGACGACCGGTACGTCCACCGAGATGAACAGGTCAGGATTGCCGGCGTACGCAGATGCCGGCACCAGGCGATCGGAGCCTTCCATAAAGCGGTAGATGCGCGGAACCGGGTCATCGTCTGCCAGCAGCAGCGCAATGTCCTTGTTGGGGAAAAACTTCATGAGCGAAAGGCCCAGACCCAATACGGAGCCCAAGGCATCGCCATCGGGAGAAGTATGTCCCGAAATCGCAATGGAGGACGCACCCTCGATGAGCTCGAGGATGCGTCGCTGAATATCTGCAGACTCGCACGAGGCGAGGTCGGCGGAATTAGTCATCTAAAGCTGCCTCCTGGGCGGCATCCGCTATCGGATAGCCGTCCTCGTCCTTTTCGATCGCAAGCGTGGCGGGAACGTTTTCCAGCGCACGCGTGATGCGCTCGGCCTCATCGGTCGAGCGATCGATGCGAAAATCGAGCTCGGGCGTGACACGCCAATCGAGCGAGCGAGCCAACAGGCTGCGAATACGGCCCTTGGCGCTAGCGAGCGCCTCCATGACCTCGTCGTAGCGGCTCGCATCGCACGACACGTACACACGCGCGAACGAACGGTCCACCGCGACCTCGACCGCAGTCAAAGTAACCAGGTCGAGACGCGGATCGGAAACCTCAAAGAGCAGGATATAACCGAGCTTCTCGCGAAGCTGCTCGCCCAGACGGCGGGTTGCCTGCGTTTGCTTCATAGCGCTACCCCCTACTCGGTACGGGCAACCTGGTCGATGCGGTAACCCTCGATCTGGTCGCCGGGCTTGATGTCCTGGAAGTTCTCCAGACCAATGCCGCCTTCGGAACCGCTCTTGAGGCTCTTGGCCTCGTCCTTGTAGTGGCGCATCGAGGCGATCTTGCCGTTGAAGACCACGATGCCGTCGCGCACCAGACGCACGGAATCGGTCGCGGCGATCTCGCCCTCTTCGACGCGGACACCGGCGGCGATACCGACTTTGGGCACCTTGAAGGTGTCCAGGACAGTCGCGGTACCCGTGGCGACCTCGACCTCGGTGGGCTTGAGCATGCCGATACGGGCGGCGTCGAGCTCCTCGAGGCACTTGTAGATGACGTCGTAGCAACGGATCTCGACGCCCTCGCGCTCGGCGGCGGAGCGGGCCTTACCGTCGGGACGGACGCCAAAGCCGATGATGATGGCGTTGGAGGCGTCGGCCAGGACGACGTCGGTCTCGTTGATGGCACCGACAGCGGAGTGGATCGTGTTGATGCGGACCTCGGACTGATCCATCTTGTCGAGCGAGTCCTGAAGAGCCTCGATGGAACCCTGGACGTCGGCCTTGATGATCAGGTTGAGCTCCTTGACCTCGGCGTCGGCGATGGTCTCGAAGAGGTTCTCGAGCGTGACGTGCTTGACGCGGCTCTGCTCCTCGATACGGGCCTTGAGCGAACGTTCATCGGCCAGGGCGCGTGCCTCGCGCTCGTCCTCGAACACGCGGAACTCGTCACCGGCGTTGGGCACGGACTGCAGGCCCAAAATCTCGACAGCGTCGGAGGGACCGGCCTCGGTGACGGCGCGGCCCTTGGGGTCGAGCATGGCGCGGACGCGGCCGTAGGTAAGGCCGGCGACCAGCGTATCGCCCACGTGCAGGGTACCGCGGGTCACGAGCACGGTAGCGACCGATCCGCGGCCCTTGTCGAGCTTGGCCTCGAGGACGTTGCCCGAGGCAAAGGTGTCCGGGTTGGCCTTGAGCTCGAGTACGTCGGCCTGGAGCAGCACGGTCTCCAGAAGTTCGTCGATACCGATCTTCTGCTTGGCCGAGATGTTGACGAACATGTTCTGTCCGCCCCACTCCTCGGGGATGACTCCGTACTCGGTGAGCTCCTGACGCACACGGTCGGGGTTGGCGCCCGGCTTATCGATCTTGTTGACGGCGACGACGATGGGTACGCCGGCGGCCTTGGCGTGGTTGATCGACTCGACCGTCTGGGGCATGACGCCGTCGTCAGCGGCGACGATCAGGATGACGATGTCGGTCACCTTGGCGCCACGGGCACGCATAGCCGTAAAGGTGGCGTGACCCGGGGTATCGATAAAGGTGATCTTGCGGTCGTTGATCATGACCTGCGAAGCGCCGATGGCCTGCGTAATGCCGCCCGCCTCGCCGGCAGCAACGCCGGTGTGACGGATGGCGTCGAGCAGCGACGTCTTGCCGTGGTCGACGTGGCCCATGACGGTGACGACCGGGGCGCGCGGCTTAAGGTCGGCGGGATCGTCATAGAACGAGAAGGTGTTCTCCTCCTCGGGGGTGATGATCTTGATCTGACGGCCCAGGTCGTCGGCAACGAGCTCAACGAGGTCGTCGGACATGGACTGCGTCATGGTGAGCGGCGTACCCAGCAGGAACAGGCGCTTGATGATGTCGTTGGCCGGAACGTCGAGCGCCTCGGCAAGCTCCTGGACAGTAACGCCCTGGGAGACCTTGATGGCGTCGAGGTCCTCGGGGTTCACGCCCTGGGCCAGCGCCTCCTCTATCTTGCGATCCTCCTGAGCCTTGGCAGCCTCGCGCTCGCGCTTCTCCTTGCGCTTCTTGCGGCGACCGGTGGACTCGCGAGAGGCCTCCTCGACGGCAGCACGAGCCTCCTCGAGCACCTTCTCGCGGCTGTACTCCTCGGCCTCGCGAGCCATGCGGCTGTAGTGGTCCTCTTCGTTGTTGTGACCGCCCTTGCGCTTCTTGCCCTTGCCCTGCTTATCGGGGTTGGGGAAGTCCATGCCAGCAGCGACGTTGTTGCTGGCGTTGGTGCGATGGCTGTGCGGACGGCTCTCGGAGGCGTTGCGCTCGGAGTTGTTGTCGGAAGCGTTGCGATCGTTACGACGGCCACCGCGGCGGTCGTTGTTACCGCCACGACGGTTGCCGCGCTCGGCGGCGCGCTCGGCCTTGGCCTTGTCCTCGGCGTCCTTCTTCTCCTTGAGCACGGTCTCCTGTGCGGCGATCTGGTCGAGCAGCGAACGGAAGCGCGAACCGGAGTCGGAAGCGGGAACGGCACGGCGCTGGGCCTCGCGGGCAGCCTCCTCCTTCTCGCGGGCGAGGCGCTCCTGCTCGGCTTTCTTCTTGGCCTCGGCCTCGGCGCGGGCGGCCTCCTCGGCAGCCTGGGCTGCGGCAAACTGGCGGCGCTCCTCCTCGCGTGCCTTCTCGGCGGCGATGCGCTCGCGCTCGGCCTCGGCGGCGCGTGCAGCCTCCTCGGCGGCAGCCGCCTGCTCCTCGGCCTGCTTAGCGGCCTCGACTTCCTGAGCGCGGGCCTCGATCACCGAGGCGAGCTGCTTGCGGACCATAGCGACATAAGCGTCCTCCAGGGCGGAGGAAGCGGACTTAGCGGGAATCTTCATTTCGGCGAGGTGACCCATCAGTTCCTTGGAGGTCATGCCGAACTCTTTGGCCAGGGTGGACACACGGACTTTTGCCATATGACTTCACCTACCCTTTCTGGCACCTTGGGTGCCTAGAGACTGAACGAGCGTGGGAGATGCGCCGGGACCCGCCCGACGCGACCGCGCGCTAGATCAGGTCCTCCGCATCATCGAAGGCGTCGGTGTCGTGGACACCGCAGAAACGGGAGCCGGGGCGGGCCTGGTTGCGGCACTGAACGCCGTCCTCGGACACGTACTCGCAGCGACGGACGTCGTCGTCCTCCTCGTCACCGATCAGGTCGGCGGCGGGCTCCTCGTGAACGGGGACGTTCTTGAGGATGTCGGCGGCAAGGGTCTCGGACTTGATGTCGATGTGCCAGCCGGTCAGGCGAGCGGCGAGGCGGGCGTTCTGGCCCTCCTTGCCGATGGCGAGCGAAAGCTGGTCGTCAGGCACGATGACGCCGGCGTAGGCCTTCTCCTCGTCGATGAGGACGCGGGTGACCTTGGCGGGCGACAGGGCGTTGGCGACGTAGACGGCCGGATCGGCATCCCACAGGATGACGTCGACGCGCTCACCGCGGAGCTCGCCCACGACGGCGCGGACGCGGCTGCCCTTGGGGCCGACGCAGGCGCCCACGGGATCCAGGCGGTCGTCGAGCGAGTGGACGGCGACCTTGGAGCGCTGGCCGGGCTCGCGGGCGATCGACTTGATCTGGACGGTGCCCTCATAGATCTCGGGCACCTCCTGCTCAAACAGACGACGCATAAGCTCGGGGTGGGTGCGGGAGATGACGATCGGCGGACGGCTGTGCTCGCCACGAACCGGCTGCAGGTTGGAGTTGGGGTCGCGAACGTCGATGATCACGGCCTTGATGTGCTGGTTGTGCAGGTAGCGCTCGCCCATCGGACGCTCGTTGCGCTCGTTCTCGTAACGGCGCTGGTCGAAGTGCGGCAGCTCGGCCTCGACGCCCTCGCGGATCTTGACGATCGTGAAGTCGGGCGTGGACTGCAGCACGGTACCGCTGATGAGGTCACCGATGCGGCCGGAGAACTCCTCGTAGATCTGCTCACGGGCGGAGTTACGCACGATGGCGTTGATTTCAGCCTTGGCGTGCTGGGCAGCGATGCGGCTCGTGTTCTTGGGGGTGACGTCGATCTCCTCGAACTCGGTGAAGTTGCCCTCCTCGTCCATGGAATCGTCGATCGGCTCCAGGCGGTAGACGTAGATCTTGCCGGTGGTGCGGTCGATGGTCACCTTGGCGCCCCACTCAAGATGCAGGATCTCGGCATAGCTCTTGGCGAGCGACTGCTCCAGGCGGTCGATCAGGTAGAGCTGGTCGATGTGCTTCTCCTGGCAAAGCTCCATCAGGGCGGACATCATGTCGGATGCTGCCATCTTACTTTCCTTCCTTCGCGGGCTTGAAGTCGTAGGTGGGCTTCAACTTGCACTTTTTAACATCAGAGAAATCGAGGGTGACGGACTCGCCGTCCTCGAGTTCGAGGGTCACGTTCGTCTCGGTGGCGGCGGCAATCTTGCCGGCGTACTTGCGACGGCCCTCGGTGGCGGTGGAGGTGAGCTCGCAGTTCTCGCCCACAAAGCGGGCAAAGTCGCACGGGCGGCGCAGCGGGCGCGCCATACCCGGGCTCGACACCTCGAGCGTATAGCTCGAAGAGATGGGGTCGAGCTCCTCAATCACATCGCCGACCCACTTGGTGTTGGCCGTGACGTCGTTGAGCGAAAGGCTCTGACCCTCGGCACCCTCGATACGCACGCGCACGCAGGGGGCCTTGGTGGCACCCACGAGCTCGACGTCGACGATGTCGACATCGTGCTGGGGAGCGACGGCCTCGAGCGCGTCGATGATCGCCTGCTCGGTCTTGGTCTTGACCATTGCGGCACCTCCATCCATACAAAAAAGAAGCGGGGCCGAAACCCCACTTCTTTCAATTACAACTTCATTTGCAAGCAAACTATACCAATAGCTGCGGAAACGTGCAAGCACAGTACGAACCTGCAGGTCAGCGTGCGCACAGCTTCTCCATAAGAATAGGACAATTGACCGAAGGCACCTGGGCAGGTACATGCAAAACGAGGGACGACCCAATCGGATCGCCCCTCGTCTTTTATGCGTCAGCTAAGCGCGCAGCGCTTACTTGACCACCAAGTTGACCAGCTTGCCGGGCACGCAGATGGCCTTGACGACCGTCTTGCCCTCGAGCCACTTGGCAACGGCGGCCTCGGCGGCAGCCTGCATCTCCTCGTTGGAGGCATCGCGGGCAACGTCGACGCGGCCGCGGACCTTGCCGAGCACCTGGACCACGATCTGCACCGTGTCCTCAACGGACTCGGCCAGGTCGAACTCGGGCCAGGCGGCGGTGTAGGCGTTGCCCTCGCAGCCGAGGGCCTCGTGCCACAGCTCGTCGGCCCAGAATGGGCAGATGGGGGCAAGGACGCTCACGATATCCTTAGCCACGCCGTAGCACAGCGCCTTGTCGCGGGCGGTACCCTCGGTGGCGTTGAGATAGGCGCTCGCCGCGTTGACGAGCTCCATGACGGCCGAGATGGCGGTGTTGAACTGGCCGCGATCGAAGTCCTCGGTGCACTTGGCGATGGTGCGGTGACGCTCGCGATAGAGCTTCATCGCAACCTCGTCGAGTGCGGACTTGTCGAAGGCCACGTTGGCGTCGCCGGACTGGACGAGCTGCCAAACGATACGCCAGGCGCGCTTGATGAAGCGGTTGGCGCCCTCAACGGCCTTGGGATCCCAGTCGAAGTCCTTCTCGGGCGGGGCAATAAACAGAATCGCCAAACGCATGGTGTCGGCGCCGTAGGGCTCGATGACCGAGCTCGGGGGCACGACATTGCCCTTAGACTTGGACATGGTGTCGCCGTTCTCGTCCTTGACCATGCCCTGGCACAGCAGGTTGGTGAAGGGCTCGTCCACGCTCAGCAGGCCCAGGTCGCGCAGTGCCTTGGTAAAGAAGCGGCTGTAGAGCAGGTGCAGAATGGCGTGCTCGATGCCGCCGATGTAGTTATCGACGGGCATCCAACGGTCGGCGGCCTCGCGTGAGAAGGGCAGCTCGGTGTTGTGCGGATCGGTATAGCGCAGGTAATACCAGCTGGAGCAGGTGAAGGTGTCCATGGTATCGGTCTCGCGCTTGGCCGGGCGGCCGCAGACCGGGCAGGTGGTCTCGTAGAACTCCTTGCACTCAGCAAGGGTTTCGCCGGCGCCAAGGTCCAGGTTCTCGGGCAGCGTCACCGGCAGCTGATCCTCGGGCACGGGCACGATGCCGCAGTGCTCGCAGTGGATGGCCGGGATGGGGTTGCCCCAATAGCGCTGGCGGGAAATGAGCCAGTCGCGGAGACGGAACTCGACCTTGCGACGACCGCAGCCCATGGCCTCGAGGTCGGCCACGATCGCAGCCTCGCCCTCGGAGTGCTTACCGCCGCGCATGCCGGTGTACTTCCCGGACTGGACGAGCGTGCCCTCGGCAGCGTGGGCGCAATCCCAGTCGACGGTCTCGGCATGGAAGGTATCGATGGTCTCGCCGCTGGCCTCGACGGCAGCGCGATCGTCATCGTCCAGGATGATCGGCACGATCGGCAGGTCGTACTTACGGGCAAACTCAAAGTCGCGCTGGTCGCCGCAGGGAACGGCCATGACGGCACCGGTACCGTAGTCGGCAACGACATAATCGGCAACCCACACGGGGACCTTCTCGCCGTTGACGGGGTTTACCACATAGCGGCCCGTGAAGGCACCGTGCTTCTCGAGGGTGCCCTGGGCACGCTCGACGGCAGAGATATGCTTGGAGTCCTCGACGATCTTGGTGACGGCCTCCTCGTACTCCGTGCCCTCGACGAGCTCGTGCAAGCCGGCGTACTCGGGAGCCAGGACAAAGAAGGAAACGCCAAAGAGCGTATCGGCACGCGTGGTGAAAACGGTGATCTTGCCCTCGTCGCCCTCGATGGGCTCGCCATCCTGGTCGCACAGGGTAAAGTCGACCTCGGCGCCCTCAGAGCGACCGATCCAGTTGGCCTGCATCTGCTTGACGCGCTCAGGCCAGCCGGGGAGCTTCTCCAGATCGTCGAGCAGCTCCTGGGAGTACTCGGTAATCTTGTAGTACCACTGCTCCAGGTCGCGCTTCTCGGGCTCGGTGCCGCAGCGCCAGCACTTACCCTCGGTAACCTGCTCGTTAGCCAGAACGGTCTTGCAGGTGGGGCACCAGTTGACCGGGTTCTTCTTACGGTAGACCAGGCCCTTTTCCCACATCTTCTCAAAGATCCACTGGCCCCAGCGGTAGTAGTCGGGGCTGCAGGTCTTGACCATGCGATCCAGATCGTAGGAGAAGCCCATGCGCTTCATCGTGGCGAGCGCCTGGTCCATGTTCTTATACGTCCAGGCGGCAGCCTGCGTGTTGTGCTTGATGGCGGCGTTCTCGGCGGGCAGGCCAAAAGCGTCAAAGCCGATGGGATGCAGCACGTCGTAGCCACGCATGCGGGCCTGACGGGCCATGGCATCGCCGATAGTGTAGTTGCGCGCGTGGCCCATGTGCAGGTCGCCCGACGGATACGGGAACATCTCGAGCACGTACTTCTTGGGCTTGCTGTCGTCGGTGTCGACGGCAAAGAGGTTGGAGTCCTCCCAGGCCTTCATCCACCGGGACTCAATGGCCTGCGCGTCGTAGACAGGGATCTCGTCCTTATGATCTGTGCAATCGCACATATCAGCTCCTTTGTTAGCTGGGTTGGGGCGGGGCGTTCTTACCTTTACTCGCTGCTGCGGACAGTCCTGCTCGCACGAAGAGCACATTAAGTGCTCTTCGGCTCGTGCGGAACTTGCAGCGAGCAAAGGTAAGAACGCCCCGCCACATCGTTAACTCGCATGATGATAGCAAATACAACAAGCGAGATGCCTGCAACTTGCAGGCATCTCGCTTTATCTTAATAACGTGGTTGTGAATCAACCGCTAATTGTTACCAGCCCAAGCATGGTCGGGTTTTCCAAGTGCCGCAGATTGCCGTGAAAGAGGAGCGACGCGTACTTTGGTACGCGAGCGACGGTTTGAACGGCAAGGTGCGGTGCTTGGGAAAGCCGCTTAGCGGTAGCTGACGCTTTGCTGGGAATCCTTGACGACTACGTCGTGGGCGCCGCCTTCGACGATCGAGGTCGAGCTGACCAGAGTCAGGCGAGCCTTTTCCTGGAGCTCGGGGATCGAGAGGGCACCGCAGTTGCACATCGTGGACTTGACCTTGTAAAGCGTGCCGCCCACGCCGTCCTTGAGGGAGCCGGCGTACGGGACGTAGGAGTCGACGCCCTCGACGAAGCTGAGCTTCGCGGCACCGCCCAGGTCGTAGCGCTGCCAGTTGCGGGCACGCGCAGAACCCTCGCCCCAGTACTCCTTCATGTACTGGCCGTTCACGTTGACGCGCTCGGTCGGGCTCTCGTCGAAGCGAGCGAAGTAGCGGCCCAGCATCATGAAGTCGGCACCCATGGCAAGGGCGAGCGTCATGTGGTAGTCGTAGACGATGCCGCCGTCGGAGCACACGGGCACGTAGACACCGGTCTCCTCGTAGTACTCGTCGCGAGCGCGGCAGACGTCGATCAGCGCGGTGGCCTGGCCACGGCCGATACCCTTGGTCTCACGGGTAATGCAGATGGAACCGCCGCCGATACCGACCTTGATGAAGTCGGCACCGCAGTCGGCCAGGAAGCGGAAGCCCTCGGCGTCGACGACGTTGCCGGCACCGACCTTGACGTCCTCGCCGTAGTTGGCGCGGATCCACTCGATGGTGCGCTTCTGCCACTCGCTGAAGCCCTCGGAAGAGTCGATGCACAGGACATCGGCACCGGCCTCGATGAGCAGCGGCACGCGCTCGGCATAGTCGCGGGTGTTGATACCGGCACCAACCATGTAGCGCTTGTCGTTATCGAGCAGCTCGTTGGGGTTGGTCTTGTGGCTGTCGTAGTCCTTGCGGAAGACAATGCCCATGAGGTGATCGTTGTCGTCAACGATGGGCAGGGCGTTGAGCTTGTTGTCCCAGATGACGTCGTTGGCAACCTTGAGGCTGATGTTCTTGTCACCCACGATGAGCTGCTCACGCGGGGTCATGAACTCGGAGACCTTCGTCTGGTGGTCATCGCGACTGGGGCGATAGTCACGGCTGGTGACGATGCCCAGGAGCTTACCCTTGGGAGTGCCGTCGTCGGTGACCGGCATGGTGGAGTGACCGGTCTTCTCCTTGAGCTCGATGACCTGCTCCATGGTCATGTCGGGGGTCAGCGTGGAATCGGACTGAACGAAGCCGGCCTTGTGATCCTTGACGGCCTTGACCATAGCGGCCTCGGACTCGGCACTCTGAGAACCGTAAATGAAGGACAGGCCACCCTCGGTAGCGAGCGCGACACCCATATCGACGCCCGAGACGGACTGCATGATGGCGGAAACCATGGGGATGTTCAGGGTGATTGCCGGCTTCTCACCGCGCTTAAAGCGGGTTAGCGGCGTCTTAAGAGAGACGTTGTTGGGGATGCACTGCGAGGACGAGTAACCAGGGACCAGCAGATACTCCGAAAACGTGTGGGACTCACCGGGAAAGAACGTAGCCATGTTTCTCCTTTTTCCATGCGACCGGTCGGCTGCAGGCCTCGTAGGACCCAGCCCAACCTTGGGCGCCCAATACTGGGGAAGTATCTTAACGCACTTTGACTGCTACAATGCATGATTTAAGAAGAGCACACGAGGGTTTGACGCAGGCTTTGCGTTTGCCCAGCAAACACTTTAGCGGGAAGACGTGGAGCACATGGAGTACAAGACGACGGCAAAGTTGGTCATTCAAGCGTGCGACAAAGATCTGCCGGGCGTGTTCGGCCACGGCTGCGTCTTACTGCTGCAGGGCATCGCCCGCGAGCACTCGCTCAACCGCGCCGCCAAGAGCATGGGCATGGCGTACTCCAAGGCCTGGCGCATTGTGAACGAGGCCGAAGGACAGCTGGGCTGCAAGCTCATCGAGCGCGACGGAGCCCGCGGATCCACCCTCACCCCCGCCGGCGAGCGAGCCATAGCGGCCTACGAGGAGCTGCAGACCGACATCAACCAAGTAATTGCCGCAAAGGCCAACGACCTCATCGCCAGCATAAAAGAATAGCCAATTTAGGACGGGGCCTTATAGCCACACAACCCCTTCTTATAAGTTGCGGTGAAATAGGGACTGTTTATGCGGTTAAAGCCGTAAATCAATCCATATTTCACCGCAACTTATGGAGTCGAGGATGATTTAGCTAGTTGCGGAGGGCATTATCTAGGGTGGCGGCCACGATCAAGGGGTCATCGGTGCCGGCGAAGAGGCGGATGGTGCTCCCCTGCTTGCCGCGTGGGGCCGAGAGGCGCGTTATTGGGCCGCCTGCGGGTGAAGTGCGGAATTCATCCGGCAAAGCGTCGAACAGCTCGCCTGCGCTACGCTCGATAAGGTCAAACTCAACTGCCGGGCCAAAGCCATGCTCGAGGATTCCCGTTGCAACAGCATGGTCGGGATGCGAGCTCAGACCGGGATAGCGCACGTCACGCACCATCTCATTCGCAGCCAAGTACTCGGCCAGCGCACGGGCGCGGTCGAAGTGTGCCTGCATACGGGCATCGAGCGAGTTCAGCCCGTGCTCAAGCACGTCAGCCTCCTCGACAGACAGATCGAGTGCCGGCGCATCACAACCCACTAACAACGCATGTACGCACTCAGCCGCGGCATCCACACGATGGCGCTTGAGCTGCGAGCGCGCAACCGAAGCGGCAACCAACTTGCGCGGAGTCTTACCGGCGCACACGCGGTCGAGTGCCTCAAGCGACAGCGCAGCACCCAGCCGCAGCGGATCGCAGCCAAAAGCCGACGCCACGGTGTTGTCCACAACCAGCAGCGCATGAGCCTCACGCGCTGCGCAGCCTAACGTACGAAGATCGGGTACGCGCAGACCAAACCCACCGATGGAGTTGACAAACCACCACAGGTGCGACCCCTCAGCATCAAGCGAAGCATCAAAACCCTTGGACGCTGCAGCAAACGCATCAGCAGACGATGAGCCCACCAGCGCGACATCGCAACCATCAAAGCCGCGCGCAAACGCATCGGCAAAGTCATCGGCAAACGCAACCAGACGATCGCCGGGACGTACAACCCCCAACAGAGACAGCGCCGCCGGCACATGCAGGGCCGCAACAAGACACGCCTCACGCGCGCCAGTCCTTGCGGCCCGGGCCTCTTCTAGCTGCTGTACGCCCATACGGCAACCTCCCTTCATTTACAAAAACCCACGATGCGGATGTTTCCCGCATCGTGGGTAACGGCTGCAGTATAGCGCCGATATGCGACGAATCGCCTAGATGATGAGCGTATGATAGGTCACGCTCGCACCCAGAGCGTCAACGGTCACGCCATAGGACTCGGGATAGATGCGCGTCGAAAACACGAGAGAGCCATCGTTCACAAACACCTCGACCGAAGAGACATCGCCAACAATGCGCACGTTGCGCACCTCGTCGACGGGCTCCCAGCGCACGGTACGACCGCAGCCGGCAGAAGCGCGACCCTCATCGGTAAATCGCATCTCAAAGCGCGAGGGCAGTTCGCCCTCGGCGGGCACAAACGCCAGCTTCAGCTCGCCATCAACGATTGCGGTAAATGCGCCGTCGACACCGTCGACAACAACGTCAAAGCAGGTGTCGCCGGCAACCTCCAACGAACCCTCCCCCATACGCACCGAGGCATAATGGTGCTCGATCTCGCACACCGGCTGCTGCAGCACCACGCCGCCGGCACCGGCTGTAAGCTCACGCGGCACTGTCATGCAGTGCTGCCAGCCGCACGCCACGGTGGGCGCATTGTCATAGGTCGGCTCATCGGGCATGCCCATCCAGCCAATCAGAATGTGGCGACCATCCTCGGCCGTGAACTCCTGCGGAGCATAGAAGTCAAAACCGGCGTCCCACAGGCGGAACTCGCCCAGCTCATACTCGCCATCGCCATCTGTAATGTCGCCCGTTACAGGCATGTAGCCAGCAGCGTATACGTTGCCGCGGTCCCAAAGACCGCCCTCGAGCCCCTGGGGCGAGAAGGACAGCCACTTCGCCGGTACGCCGTCATCGGCCTCAAGCTCAAGGTATCCCGGGCACTCCCACATAAAGCCAAAACGCTCGGGCGTAGACACGCGGCTCTCGAGCTCCCAGCTCAGCATATCGGGCGAGCCATACACCAGGATCTCGCCTACATCGCGCCCGGCGCCCTCACCGTGCATCGCGCAAAAACGACTCTCGACATGCGGCCCATCCACGCGGCGACGCGCGCCCAGCACCATGTGATAACGCCCGTCCGCGTCACGCCACACCTTGGGGTCGCGCACATGGCAGGTCAAATCCTCGGGATAATCCTCGGACGCCAGCACCACGCGCTTTTGGCTGAACTCCCGACCGGCAAGGCCATCAACGCTCTCGACATAAACAGTATCAGCGCGGCGGCCGATATTGACGTAGTCGTACGTGCCGTCCGAATCGGAAAGCTTAACGTTGCCCGTATAAAGCACGCGAATGCGACCGTCCTCGGCAAGCGCGGAGCCCGAATACACGCCATGGCAATCGAACGGCTCGTCGGGCAGCAATGGGGCGCCAACGTAGTCCCACGTCATAAGGTCGTGGCTCGTCGCATGACCCCAGGCTTTAACGCCACCCTCGACATCAAACGGCGCATACTGAAAATAGGCATGGAACACGCCGCCCGCCTGGCAAAGACCGTTGGGGTCGTTGAGCCAACCCGCCGGCGGCATTATATGGAAGCGCTGGCCATACGCGCCATGACCGCACTCAGAGGCGGCAGCGTCAACAGCGGCAACCAGCTTTGCGAGGTCGCGACCAAGTGCATTAGACATATCAAAGTCCTAACGGATCGAAAGTAACAAGGCGCCAGAGACCGGCACCAGATACGGGAAACGCCCGCGAGCATACAGCCCGCGGGAACCCCTCAATCAAAAGCTCTTAGGCCTGCTCGGAAGCCTTAGGCTCGTCCTTGTACAGGGCAAACGAGATGGCAAAGGACACGACCGCGGCAACCGCGAACATGATTGCGTACTGCACGGGCTGGGCCAGGCACAGCAGGATACCGAAGATGCCTGTAACGCCCGTGCCGGAGGCGGCAAGCGAGGTGAGCGCGCAGACCAGGGCACCGCAACCGCCGCCGATGCAGCCGGCGATGAAGGGCTTAAAGAAGCGCAGGTTCACACCGAAGATGGCAGGCTCGGTAATGCCCATGAAGGCGGACAGGGCCGAAGGAAGCGCCAGGCCCTTGATCTTGGCATCGCGGGTCTTAAAGGCAACGGCGAGCGCGGCACCACCCTGGGCGATGTTGGCAGCGCTGGCGATGGGCAGCCAGTAAGTCACGCCGTACTGGGCGAGCTGGCCCAGGTCGATGGCGGTGTACATCTGGTGAATACCCGTAACGACCGTGGGGGCATAGAACAGGCCGACGATAAAGGAACCGATGCCGAAGGGCAGGGTCAGCAGGGCCTGGATCAGACCGAGGATGGCGTTCTCGGCCCAGACAAAGATGGGGCCGACGGCAACGAGCGTCACGAGCACGGTCACGAACACCGAGACGAGAGGAGTCACAAAGAGGTCGAACATCTCGGGAACGATCTTGTGCAGGCGCTTCTCGAGGAAGGCCAGAATGGCGCAGGCGATAACGATGGGGATCACATGGCCCTGATAGCCAACCCACTCAAAGCTGTACAGACCAGGGATGACGGTGACCATAATCTGCACGCCCTCGGAGGCAACCGTGTAGGCGCTCTGCAGCGAGGAGTTGATGAACGCACCGCCGACGACAGCGCCCAGATACGGGTTGGCGCCAAAGGCCTTAGCGGCGGAGTAACCGATCAGAATCTGCAGAATGCCAAAGGACGTGCCCGAGACCAAGTCGGCGATCTTATAAATAAAGTTATTGGTGTCGAGCGCGATAAAGCCGTTGGAGGCCATAAAGTTGAGGGCGCTCATAATGCCCAGCAGCAGGCCCGAAGCCACGATGGCGGGGATGATGGGGACAAAGACGTCGCCGAGCACCTTAATGGCACGCATAAAGATGTTCTGCTGCTGCGCCGCGGCCTCCTTGACCTCGGCCTTGGTGGCAGCCTCGACGCCGCTAAGCGCGATGAACTCTTCGTAGACCTTGTTGACGGTGCCAGTACCAAAAATAATCTGGAGCTGACCCTGAGCCTCAAAGACGCCCTTGGCGCCGTCGACGTTCTCGATGGCCTCCTTGTTAACCTTGGAATTATCGGCAATCACCAGGCGCAGACGCGTGGCGCAGTGCGCGGCCGAAACAACGTTGTCGGCGCCACCGACGTTGTCGAGCACCTCTTGGGCTGATTTGCGGTAGTCCATGACTTCCCTTTCCTCCAACGGGCGCATGTGCACCCGGCCATCTTTGACACTTACACTGTAATCGTTTTCAGTTTCATATGTCTGTAATCGTTTTCATATAGCGGTGAACGGTAGGAAAAAGGCGGCGAAAGGTAGTTCTAAGGCAAAAACAGGGGTCTCAGAGGCAGGCAGGCAGGCCCAAAGCCTAGACATTCATAAGCTGATGGCCGAGCTTGAGCGTCTTTAGACCGCGCTCCCCCTCCACGCCATCGAGCGTGTTGAGCAACATATTGGTCGCCTCGACGCCACTGGTCAGATACCTATAGTGCACGGTGGGAATTCCGCCCGTCAGCGCGCGCAAAAATGCGTTGTCGCCGAAGCCGCTCACGCGACGCACGCCCTCGCCCATGCCACGCACCTCGTCAAGAGCGCGCAGGGCGCCGGCAGCCATAGTGTCGGTCGCGCAGGCGATAAACGAAACATCGGGCACTTCGCCCAGCAGCTCGCGCGACGCACGATAGCCGGAATCGAGGGTAAAGGACCCGCGGCGAATCAGCTCTGGATCGAGCGCAACACCCGCGGCGCGTAAGCCCGCTTCAAAACCACGACGACGGTCGTAACCGGCGGCACGGTCTTCCTCGGTAACACCGATATAGGCAATCTTGCCCTCAACATGCTTCGCGAGCGCCTGGCCCAGCTCAAAGGCGGCCTCGTAATCGTCATGGTAGACGCAAGCCGCGCCCTCGACGTTTTGACCGATCAGCACAATGGGCACACGGCAAGACGCAATGGCCGCACGATGTTCGTCGGTGATCATGGTCGCCACGAGCACGATGCCATCGACCGGGTGGTTCTGGAACAGGTCGAGATACTCGAGCTCACGCTCGGCCACGTTATCAGTATTCGCGAGCAGCATCTGGTAGCCACGGCGACCGAGCACCTGACCAATGCCGGCGGTAATGCGGCTCACGGATTCCGAGTTGATCTTAGGTACGATGACGCCGATGAGCTTGGTGGAACCGGTGCGCAGCGCGCGAGCCTGGCTGGATCGCACGTATCCGGTCAGCTCGATTGCCTGCTTAATGCGCTCGGCCTTGTCCGCCGAGATATATCCACCGTTGAGGTAGCGCGAGACGGCGGCGCTCGAAACGCCGGCCAGCTCGGCCACATCTTTCATCTTTACCACGAGCACCCCCGTCGTTGAAATCGCTTTCACCATGATACCCGTGACGGCGCTTCGGATAAATCAATATCACCCAGGTCGAGCAAACGTCAGCGAGCGGGCAACTGCCGTGGCGAGGTGCTGCGAAAGAGGAGCGAAGCGTACTTTATGTACGCGAGCGACGGTTTGAGCGGCAGATCGCCCGGCAGATGCCCGCGCAGCGTCGAGCGGTCCGGCGTTCGTTAGAACGCCGGAACAAAATTAGCCGTGGTACTCGCCGTTGTACTGGATGAGCGTCAGGTCTTCAACGCCGTCGAGCGCGCGAATGGCGTCCGCATAGGGCATGTCAACACCGTCCGAGAACACCTCGACGGCCATTTCCACCTTGTCGCCGCGCATGGTCTTGGACTTGACGGTAAACTTGGTGCGCCCAAATGCACGCACGATATCGTCGCCGGCGGTCTGCCCCGTGTAGTGGATGACCATCATGTACACGCGCGCCTTGTCCTGGTGGCTCGCAAAGCCGGCAATCATCACCACAATCACCACTGCCGTAAGCCCCACGAGCGCGTACATGCCGGCGCCTGCCGTAATGCCTGTGGTAATGGACCAAAACAGATACAGCAGGTCGAGCGGGTCCTTGACCGCCGTACGGTAGCGGACGATAGACAGAGCACCCACCATACCGAGCGAGATGACCACGTTAGTCGAGATCGCGAGCGTGACCATGCAGGTGAGCACGCACATGCCCACGAGTGTTACGGCAAAGCTGCGCGAGTACACCACGCCGGTAAAAAAGCGCTTGTACACGTAATATATCAGGATGCCCATGGCGAGTGCCACGAGCAGCGACAGGCCAATCTTGGCAGGGTCGACCTGGCCAAACGCCTCCAAGACGGAGTTTTTAAAAAAGTCCCTGGTGCTCATGGTCTAAATATCCCCTCGGTTCTCAAAATCCGATTCCCAGTAGGTAAAACCGCGCAGGTAGGCGGTCTTTTCGTAACACAGACAGTACTTGGAGACCGCCGTAAGCTCGGCTGCGCCCGGCGGCACCATATCGCGCACCAGTTGCGGGCAAAACTCCGTAAACTTGACCTCCATCACCAGCTTGCCGGGCTCCAGCACAGGCAACGCGGGCAGCGTCGCGTCAAAGATATCGAAGCTTCCCACCGCGGCACGCACGTTCATGTCAAACGTAATGCGCACGGTGCCCTCATCCATCACCCACGGCTCGCGCTCGTAGTCCACGATGGTCCGCGGGCGCATCATGTTGCAGATACACTCGATGTAGAACTCGCGGCAGAGCGGATAGGGGCTCCTCAGCAAAAAGTCGTAGTCGCCGGCCAGAATCTGCTCAAACTCGCCGCGCGTAAGCGGTGCGTCCTCCTTGTAGATCCAGCTGCCGTACTTCTTTTTTCGCTCGAGCTTAATCACCTTGTCGCTGCCGTTATAGATACGCACGCGATACTTTTTGCGCATGAGAATGCCGGCGTCTTTTTCCTCGTAGGCCGAGTTGCAGTAATCGTCAAAATACAGGCTACGAATGGTGTAACCGCCCGCCCGCGCATGCTTGTCCAGCTTAAACACCGGCGCCATGCGACAGGCAAGCGCAGCGTGCTCGCCCTCGTTAATGAGATATTTGAGCTCGTGGCGGTAACGCTCCTGCGTGGTACGCACAGGCGGGGCCGCCAAGCGCTCAAGCAGCGCGCTAGCCCTCCTCATACGTGTCCTCCACGACTTTACCGCCGTCTTGCACGTAAAAGCACTTCATGCCGTAGTGCTTGCCGTCGTCGGTCACATAGTAGTCAAACGCATCTTGCCTATAACCGTCGGAGTTGGTGGCACGCACGCGCACAAAATACTGGCCGGCATCGGGCGCATCGCAGGTCACCTCGGGAAGCAGCACGTCCTCGGCCTTAAAGACCACGTCGCTAATGGCATAGTCACGCGCAAGCTCCACGGTGTAGCGAATGTCGCGCGCCTCAAAGTCGTAGGACGCATCCCAGTTAATACGCAGCTTACCGTTATCGATCTGCGGCACGCCGATGTAGAACGGCATGGGCTTTTTAAAACTCTCGCGAAAGCTCTTATAGTTCTCCTCGATCTCGGAGGGAATCGCCGCGGCGATCTGCTCGTATTGGTCCTTGGTGACAGGCAGATTATCGATATCGGGCGAAGCAAAGACCAGCGATTCAGTAACCTCACGGTAGTGCTTGATCATCTTGCTCAGGCGTGCCTCGGTCATATACGAACGCAGGTCCTTGACGGCGCGGTCGAGCTCGCTGCGGAACGATTTGCTGCGCAGCGCACGATTGAACAGTACGTTGCCCCAGTAGTTGCTTGCGCCGCGCTCCCAGCTCGCGTAGTCCGAAAACCCGGTAAGAGAAAGCTCCAGCTTGCGCAGCATGCCGTCGTTATCCCAATCTAAAAAGTACCAGGTATTTGAGTTGAGCGGGCTATACAGATAGCAGTTACGGTTCTGAGTATCGCAGTTGCCCGTCAGGATCTGAAACGCCAGCCAATAAACCAGATTCTCGGAATCAAAGTAGGTGTCGAGCACGTTATCGATCTTTTGCGATTCGTCGTTGAGCGCATCGAGCATCTCGATGAGCTTGGTGTGGTCCGAATCGCCTTTGATCTCGAGCATGCCCTCAAAGTTTACCTGGCTGTAGTCTGGATCGTCGGCAAGCTTAATGGTGTCCTCGTAGCGATGGAAATCGAAGTTGTTCACCTTGTACAGGTGCCCGTTCTTATCCAAGCCATGCGCCTTAAGCGCCGTCTTGTTGAGCTGCTCCACCTGCGTAAACAGGCCGTAGTCCTCAAAGGTGTCGTTGGACTTTTCGGTCTGGTCGCACACCCACAGATGCACAAACTGCGTGCGCAGGCCCATCATCTGGGGAATCCCACGGATAAGGTCGTAGGCCATCTTGTTGCGAAAACGCATACCCTCGCCCATGTGCTTGTTGAGCGCAATCGCACGCTGCTGGCGCCAGGTACCTTTTCCTTTTTTGAGCTCCACCTTGTAATTCTTCTGCGTATAACCGCTCGACGTCTGGCCGCGCACCTGCACAGTGGCATTGGGCGCTTCCTCGCCATAGCCAACCTCGCCGGCCACCGGGCCGTCTTCGTCGCCTGGCTGCAGCAGGCCCATAACCTGATAGCGCGTCACGCCCATGTCGGCATAGTCATACACCGAGTACGTATTGATCTCTGCCCAGCTGTGGTCGGTGTTCTCGGAGCTGTTGCCGCGCGAGACCGTCAGGTACATGGTCACAATGCCCGAGTCGTCGTAGACCTCGTACAGCTCGTCCTTATCGCGCAGGTGCTTGGTACCGTCCGAGGACTCGGCCTTTTTAATCTTGTCCTGCTTTTTGACCTTGTTGGTCGAGGATTCGTCCTGAGACGAGCAGCCCGAAAGCAACAGCGCGCCGGCAGCCGCCTCGATCAGGCAGCGGCGAGACATCAACTTATCGATCATCAGAACCTCCCCAATGCTTGCGATACACGTGAACTACTGCGCGCTCAAACGCGCCATGTGGCTCACCCTTATGGCGACCTTCCTCATAGCGCTGCTCGGCACGGTCGAGCAAGCGGCCCAGCTGTGTAAAGCGACCCGTTTTTACGGTCGCCACAATGGGCTGCTGGCTCAGGATACGATACGGCAAGTTGGCGGTATAGGTATCGAGCCGCAGCAGCGCCACGATAAAAAACACCGCTGCACCCAACAAAAAGCCAAAGCCGTAAAACTGCTGCGGCAAGAGCAGAGAAACGGCAGTCGCCAGCCCGGCCACACCGGCAAACAGCCCCGAGGCCAGCACGGCCCCCTTGTAGTCGGTAAAGTACAACAAGATGAGCATCACCGTATTGCCCACGGCATACAGGCCGTAGCCCACGCACAACGTGCGAAAATACCCGTGCATCAGGTTATTAAAGCCCAACGGTAGGGCCGACAGCACCGTGGTCTCGAGCGAAATGACCGCCGCCGTCACAAACAGCTGCTTGAGCGCACAAAACCGCAGTTCTCGGTTGAGCGTGGCAAGCATTTCCTCCTCGGCCACCACAATGTCGCCCACCACGCCACCGTCGTTGAACAGGCTGTAGTAGTCGCGGTAGCGCGGATAAAAGTTGACCTCGACCGAGACCACAAAGTTGACGGTCGTGACAAGGATGGTCAAAAACGCGATGAGCGCCGGCACATCGTGGTAGGGCGCACCATAAAACAAGCCCTTGACCTGCACGCCAATGGGACCGGCCCATATTATCACCAAGTGCGCAAAGAGGCCCAGGTTGGTAAACAAGCCCGTGAGCGCCAACGGCATAAACTGATCAAGCCACCGTAAATAGAGCCAGGGGCTGCGATCGCTCTGCGGAAAATACCGGTACAGCAGCACCACGTCCCAGGCGAGCATGACGCCGTAGCCCAGAGCAATTGATGCCAACAGGCCCTCGACCGGCGGCAGTCCCAGCGCCAGCGCGGCCAGGGCGCACAGGCACGCCACGCCAATGGCAGCCGCAAAGCTGCACAGGATACCGCGGTAATCCTTGATGGCCGTGAGGTAACTCATGCCGTTCCAGTTGACGATCATAATGTTGAACAGCCACAGGCACAGCAGCCCCTGCAGCAGCGTGGCGCCCGAGAACAGCAAAAAAACGCCGTAGAGCACAGTGCCCGCAACGAGCATGATGGCGTTGGAGCCCCAAAACGAAGGCAGGATCTCATCCTCGCGCTCGGCAAAAAGCATATCGGCCAAAAAGCGCGTGACCGGCATAGAGAAAAAACTCGTGAGCGTGAGCGACGCCAGCAGCGTATAGGTCACCATGCACACCAGCAGATCTTGGTTGGCACGGCCCACACCCCACAGACCGCACAGCACCAAGATGCCCACCTGCAGCAGCACACCCAACAGCATGGGGCCCGTGCACACAATGCCGGCATAGCCGTAAGCGCGTATCGTGGCAAACAGGCCCTTGCGCCTAAACAGGCGCTTGAGCTCAAAACCAATTCCAGCCACCGGCTACTCCCCCTCTCTGGGCAGGTTAAACGCTTGCGCCGTCTCGTCGTACAGCGCGCGATAGTTGGCGAGCATCTGCTCGTGCAAGAAGTACGTGGCAACGCGACGCTGGCCGCGCTCCCCCATCTCAATGCGACGAGCGCGGCTTGTGCACATGCGTTCCATGGCATCGGCCAAGCCCTTGCGATACATAGGCGGCGTCACAAAACCCGCCACGCCAAAGTCGTCGCCCGGGGCGCCTTCGAGCAGCTCGCGGCAGCAGCCCACCTCGGTCGTCACGCAGGGACGGCACGCTGCAAGCGACTCCAGCACGCTAAGCGGCTGGCCCTCGGAGATGCTCGTTAAAATGGTAAAGTCGAGCTTTTCCATGTACTCGACCACGTTGACGCGACCGGTAAAGATCAGGTCGCGCACGCCCAGGGTATCGACCAGCGCGTGGCACTCGGCGCCGTACTCTTCGTCGTCCACGCCACCCATGATGTGCAGGCGCACCTTGGGCAGGCGCTCGTGCAACTCAAAGAAGGCATAGATCATGGTCTTGACATCCTTGATGGGCGCAAGGCGCACCACCGCGCCAATGTCCACCCAGCCGTCATCGGGCTTTAAGGGAATATCCTTAAAGCGATCGAACTGGATGCCGTTGGGGATGACCAGGCATTTGTCCGCATCGCAGCCCATATCGATCTGCGTCTTGCGGGCGTTATGAAACAAGCTCGTCACGCGGAAGGCGCGGCGGTAGATCTCCTCCGAAAGCAGATAGAAAAAGCGAATCCAGCGGTCCTTAAACGACGGCACCACCCAATCGGCGCGAATGATCTCTTCCTCGCGCTCGCGGGTATAGATGCCATGCTCGGTGAGCAGCACCGGCGCATGGTAAACACTTGAGCCCAGGCAGGCGAGCAGGCCGCCGTAACCAGTCGAGATGGCGTGGTACACATCGGCCACCGGCACCTCGCTGCCCAGCAGGTAGAGCACCGGCAGCAGCATAGAACGCATGGTGTGGAATGCATCGGCAAAGGGCGTGTAGGGATACTCGGCCAGGCACACGTCGCGAAAGATATCCATAAACGTGCGGCTCTGCAAAAACGAGAGCGGATGCACGCGACGGCGGTGGAAGATATCGAATAACACGTCCCAGTCCGGATTGGAGAGCGACACCAGACGGCGTAGCGCCTCGCGCTCACGGTCGTTAAAACTGGCTTCATGTTGCTCGCCCGAAAGCCGCAGAGCATCGTCCAGGAACACCTCGTGCACCTCGACCACGTTGCCGGGCAGCTCGTAGACAAACTTGCCACGGTCGGCAGCATGCGCGCCGATCACCCACAGCACAAACTCGTGCTCGGGCATGGCCGTAATGTAGCCATGCATCCAGGTAGATACGCCGCCGTGCACATAGGGGTAGCAACCCTCGAGTACCAAGCAGATTCTCATTTATCGCCACCCTCCTTGCGCTCGATCGTCATGGTCTTATCATTTGCCTTAAGCAGATACAGATTGCCCGTAAGGTGCGTCAGTTCGCCACCCGTCACCGCACCCGGCTCGCCATTATTGGCGCGGAACATGAGCCACGCCTCATCGTGGAAGTTGCCCAGGTTGAGCGTCCAGGCATCTGCACTTGTATCCACGCTCACCGTAACCGACGAAAAGCGCTGGATGGCACCGGAGCACTCCGACGCCGTCTGGTGCCGCAGGTCGGGCGCGGATTTGGTAAGCCACTCCAGGTAGTCGACCAGGCCGCCCTTGTAGACCTCCCAGCCCTCCTTGGCGCCGCGATCGGGATCGAGCAGGTCGTCCGGATGCATAAAGTGCGTACTCACGTAGTGCATGTTGAGCTCGGACACGGCGGCCAGGCGCATATAGGAATCGTCGACCATGCCGCCCGAGACAATGCGCGGCTGCTCCACAATGCCATCGCTCGCCACGCCAAACTCCTGCACATAGGGCAAGTCGGTGCCATCCTCAAAATACGTACTGGCGATGGTCTTAATGCGCGGAACGTCGGTGCCGATAAGCTGACGCGCGCAGGCCGAAAGGATATTCGACGGCGGCACATAGACCGAGCCGTGCGCTTTGGGCAGCACCTCGTCCTGGAAGGCGATAAGCTCGTTGAGCGATGCGACGAGCGTCTCCTTGTTCTTCCACGTCTTGTAGTCGTACAGCGTGCCATAGTCGGTGTCCCAGAGTGCCAGAGGCTGATGGTTGTAGCCGTGAAAGCCCAGCTCTCCGCCCATCTGCAGCAGCATGCCGCCAAAGTAGCGAAACTGCGTGGTATCGGCCTGGCGCGCAGGCTCGGTCTGGTTGACCGCGTCCTCGTAGTTTTCGATCATCACGCCGGTATAGCGAATGCCGTATTTTTGCGCAAGCTTTTGCAGATCGGGCCACCAGACCTTGGTGTAAAAATCCGCAATGGAAAGGCCGTAGTCACGCTTGATATAAGTACCGTCGCCCGAGGGCACGGGGCTAGGAAAGTCGTCCAAATAGAACACGGCGCTGTTGATGACCGGATAGGCCGTGGCATCACCCAGCAGGCTGATCGCCGCGGCGTAAAAACCGCGCATGACCTTGTCGTAGATGCCAATGTTGCACACCACGGTGTGACCACTGCCGCAATCGTTAGACCAAATGAGCGGCGTGCCCGCATCGCCGGTCTTAGCCCACACGTGCGCCGTCTCGCGCAATGAAACCGAGAGCGAAGAATCGAAGGGATCCGAGAACTCGTAGCGCTCTCCCCCGCCCAGCATAAAGTCCTCGCTCGGCACAATGCTTTCGGCTGTCGCATAGTCATATCCGGCCGATTCGATCCCAAACTTGGAAGCAATAGCCTGCAGGCAGTTCGAGTTATCTGGCGTCATGCCCAGCATGAGTGAGCCGCCCGCACTCACCCAACTCATCAGATCGGTCAGATGCGTACCCAGTCCGTCAAGCAGGGGCATAAGCACAATCACGCGATCAAACGACGTGAGCGATGGGATCGCGTCCGCACCGTCGGTGGCAATATCAACATCGCGATGGGCAATCTTCATGTCCAGCAAAATCTGGTCGAACTGGTCTTTAACATCGTCGACGCCATCTTGGTCCGAGTCGGTAATGACCAGGCACGTGGGCTTTTGGCCAAAGATTGCCGAGGAGGCCGGCACCGCATCGTTGGCGGCAAGCATCCCCAGCTTATGCTGGCCAGCACTGTACTGCACGCCGGCACGCTCCACCAGCAGCACGGCGGCCATGACGATAAAAACAGCCCACACTACAAGCAGTCCCATCCAGCGAAAGCGGCCTGCTCGGTCGCAGATATGTTGCGCCACGCTCATCTGGCCTCCTCCCCGTCGCGCCAAAACGCCAACTTTTCGCGGTTGTCGGCGCTCAAATACACATGCTGCTTGTCAATCGCATCGATCACACGGTGGACTTCGTCACCGTCGCGGCGCATCACGGCCAGGCGCAGGCAAAGCATCCAAACCTCCTGCTCCTCGGGCACGTCGAGCACCAGCTGGTCGGTCACGGCCTGCGCCTCGTCGATCTGTCCGACATCGGCCAGCGCCGTCGCGTATCGAATGCGCAGCTCAAGGGTATCCTCGCGCTCGCAGCGACGCGCAAGCAGGCGCGCGTACTGTTGGCGCTGAATCTGAGCCACGCGCCCCTCGGCCAAGCCCGAGCCCAAGTATTCACCAAGAAAATCACAGTATTCGATGAGGTTTTGCGCGCTCGGGTCCGTCTTAAAGGCGCGCTCCAGCTGCTGCAGTTTAAGGTCGGACTCCTTGGAGATCTGCGCCACCGCCGTCGCGGCATAGTGCGCCACCTCAACGTCGTCGTTAAGCTTAGCCGCCTGCAGCTGCGCCAGGTACGCGTCGGGCTCCTCGGTGAGCATGGAGAGCATTAGACGGCGCCGGTATGCCGGGTCGTTGACGATGAGCGCCTCCTCGAGCGGCACTACGCCTGCATCGTCCTCACCACTCGGTACCGACATACTACGATGCAGGTCGTCGTTGAAGCGCAGCGACTCCAGCGCGGACTCTTTCAGCCCCTCGCCAAACACCGCGCTACGGACCGACAGCAGAACCACCAGCAACGGGCCCCACAGCGGCACCAGCACTATCACAGCCAGCATGTGCCCGCGCACCGGCAGCAGGCCCAGCTTCATGATCGTCCACAGCATCAGGCAAACCAGCGCATGAATCAGCAGCAAGACGGCGGCAACGACAAGCGAGATCAAGCGGCACCCCCCTCACCGTCACCGGTGTAAGAAATGTGCTGCAACAGCTCCACAATGTCCTCGCCATCGACGGGCTCCACCGCAATCTGCTTTGCGCTCAGGCGCTCGCGGATAATGGGAAGATCGCACGCCTTTGCCTGGCGCATAAGCAGGTAGAGCACGTTGCCGTCGACCAAGCCCGCCGCGTCGCTCTCGCGGATTGCTGACCCAATTGCGCCCACCAGCTCGCCGACAGGCTCCATGCCCGGTACCACGCGCAGGAGCAAAAAACTCCCCATCTTGCTATCTGCCAGCGCCTGCGCCGCCGCGAGCTCTTGGCCAAAGGCCGCCTGCTTGAGCACGCAAGTGCCGTCAACGCAGCGTTTATCCTGCGCCACCGCCTCATAATCAAAGGCACGGCCCAACGCGCTTTCGACCAGGCCGCACAAGATGCGGAACAGGTTTTGATAATAGAGGGTCATTTGATTTTCGGCCGCACGACGCACAAAGATCAACACGGCGGGTGCCCCGTCGCGCTCGATCGCGTATCCAAACATGGGAAGCCCCGGCGTCAGCTCGCGGTTCACCCACAGGTTCGAACGACCCCCGTCGCCCAAAAGAGGTGCAAGCTGCTCAAGCGTGAGCGAGCGTGCGGCATTTTCGGCAATCGCGGGACTTGCTGCCACCAAGCGTGCAAATGCCCCGCCCGAAACATGGTAGATCGCCACCGAATCGTTCTCGAGGATCTTGCCCAGAAGCTCGCAGCACTTGCGATAGATATCGCGCGGGTTGAGCACGTCGAGCTCCTGTGTCACGGCAAAGATCTTGCCAAAGCTGTCGTGGCGACCCACGATCTGTCGCCTGTACGCGCGCTTGTCCTCGATCGCGTCGTGGTAGAGCTGCGTAAGGAACGTATTGCGGTTGCGCACGAGCTCGTTTTGATCGCGCTCCGCCCTAATGGCTTCGCTGTTGCGCAGCTGCACATAGCCGCACACGGCACCCACCACAAAGTACGCAATAAACGGCAGCCAGTTGGACGGCTCGTAGAACAGGCCCTGGAAGGTATAGCCGTACTGAGTAAAGTAGCTCGCGGCCAAACCCACCGACGCCATCAGCGCCGCAATCAGGCCAAAGTCCAATCCATACAGCGTGCCGATCAGCACCACGTAGAGCAAGCGATAATCGAGCACGTTGAGCTGGACCGATTGTGAGAACAGATGCTCCAGCACCTCGAACAGAACCCAGGCAACGCCCGTCTCCAGGCATTTGATGGGCAGCGAGCGCATCTGGATGCGGTCGATGGCGGCACGCAAGGGGTTGACCTTCTTTGCGCGGCCAGCATCCCAACGCGCTTGAATGGTCGAGAGATCGCGCAGCAAGTCGTAGCGCTGAAACCAGCCACAGCGCATGCGAGCGACGTCGCTGACGGGCAGGGCGTAGCTGGCAGAATCGCCATAGGCAACGGTAAGGCCGGGGAACAGCGCCTGAAGGGCCTCGCCCACCTCACCCACCGTGTGATGGAAGGCATCGGCAACATCGAGCGTCTCAAAGTTGCCATCCCAGCTGTCGAAGATACGGCGTACCAGCACCGCAAGCTCCTCGGCACACAGCAGGGGAAACGCCGCATCCTGCGCGCCCTGCAGAGCAACCGATCCGGTTGAGCAAGCATCGAACAACGGCACCAAAAATGGGTCCTCCAGCGCGGCAGACGCGGTATACAGGAACGGCACGCGCAGAATCTTAGTCTGAACGCCCTCGCGAGCAGCGTAGTAGCGGCACAGGTCGTTGGCTGCGTGCGCGATAATGCCCTTGCCCGTTCGCCCCGCGGCATCGGCGGCGCCCTCGGCACCCGCGGGCCCCGCTACATACAGCAGTTGGACCCGGCGACCCGCGCACGCACGAAAGACCGTGCGCAGCAGCTCGATATCGCCCACGGTATCGGTATGCGGGGTAAGGTAATTGGATAGGTAGACCATGCGGTCGAACTCGTAGGCCTGATCCAGGTGTTGCAGAAGCTCTTTCCACGAGGCATGGGGCGATGACTCGTGGCGGCACGTGTCCTGCGCGGCTACGACCTGGACATGGTCCCCGGGGAACGCCTTGGCACAAAAGTCATCGTCAACATATGCGGTGTTGCCAACAACCAGCACCTCCATGGCGCACCCCTCCCCTTAATTCCACATTTGTCATAGTCAAACATGCGTATTGTACGCTGTCAACGCGAGCCAAGGCGCCTTTAAGGCTGTTTTAAGAACTTTTTTAGGGGATGTGGGGACATCGAGAGTGCTAAATGAGCACCCAATCCAGAAGTGCGGTGAAAAACCGAGATCTGTCAAACAGGCCCCTGTTTTGAGCATCCGCGACCTGCAGTTTTGCTGGCAAAAATCGGTGTGCGCTCGGCGAGTTTCGATTTTCCCCGCACTTCTCCTACGCACCGGACTCGCAATAGCGCAGTACAATCCGCCAATCGCACTAACCGGAAAGCCAATCCAGCGACTCGCCTATCCAACCAGATACGGCCCGATTACATCGAAAATTTCGCCCACCTTGGTTGCAGGGTTTTGCGCAGATGGTTTAACGTTACCCAGCCCCCTATGGTATGTGACGAGGCGCCCAGTACGCTGCAATGCTTCGCCACGCCTATCATCCACTGCCCCAAACATCCCGTCCAGGTTCTTGCGGTACTCGATACCCAAGTTCTTCAACATCTCCTGCGCGAGAGCATGCTGGCAGTCGGACGCGGACATATGCGCGGTCGTGTAGCGAAAGTGCAGAAGAGGCCACAGCTCGAAGCAGGGGTTGGACCACAACGCGTGGAAAGTCCTCGAACCATCAGAGAGCTCGTTGCACTTGCGCTCCATCGCATCAAAGTCGGACGCAGGGAAGTCATCCTTGTCATACACGAGCCACACGTGATCGAACGTCTCGGGCGCATAGCGACAGTGTTCGACGGCGAAGTCAAGCAGGTCAAGCGTGTGTCTGCCGGTCCCCTTAACGACAATGGCAACCTTGCGCTCGTTCGCCGCGCCCAACGCCGCACGCACGCCCTCAAAGTAGCGAGGCTCGGTCTCCTTGCCCTCGCTCACTACAAGATGACGCGTCATCTGAACCATGCGCGAGCGGCCCTCTCGCTTGCCGCTACGCCAGCCCTTCGACTTCTTCGCCACCATGCTAATCCCACTCCTCGATGCGGGTGAGGTACGGATCGGCACCGTAGCGACCGGACAGGTATTGCTTGTCGAAAGCCGCGTTCTTGCTTACCAGATTACCGTTTGCCTCGTGGATATCGGCGAGAGACCACAGTTGGCTCGCCTCCCCCTCGCCGCGTGCAGCGAACCATATCTCGTCACGGCGGAAGACATCGTTTCGCATGGTTGACACATCCTGGGACGAGAAGATGAGCTGCGCGCCACTCTTGTTGACCTCAGGATCCTTAAACAGCAGAATCACATAGCGAAGAAGCTTCGGGTGCAGTTTGGCGTCGAGCTCGTCTACCACAACGGTGCCACCACGCTCAAGCGCTGTCATCAGATACGCAGCCAACCCCATGAGCTTCTGGGTACCGGCAGATTCCTCGGATAAACGCAGCTCGTACGCCTTGCCGCTCACCTTGTGCCTCACGAAGACGCGCTGGCCGCGCCACTCCGGCGCCCTCTCCACTCTGAAGCCATCAATACGCACATCAACGGCGCGCAAAAAACGCGTGACCTCGCGCGAGTCGCCCTCGTCGAGCATTTGCTCGAGCATCCGCTCCAGGTAGGAACTGTTGTAGTTGAGAAACACGGCGTCGAGAAACCAGCTGGCCGCCTCCTGGACCACCGGCGCATCGAAGTTGATGCAAAGGAACGATAGGTACGGCAGGCTCGGGTTGAACCTCGCAGCCGTCACAAGCTTACGCAGTGTGGGGCCGAGTTCAACCTTTGTATCCTCGCGCTCGAACAGCATCGCCGTACGCGACGCTCCCAATTTACGCCGCCACAGCCCTTCGGACACGATCTCATCGGCGTGTACAGACAGAACATAGCGGTACTCATGCTCACCCGCGCGGTAATAGAGCTCGAACTCGGTGGGCTCGGCAGCAGACACGTCATCGAACTCAAACGCCGAACAACGGACTATCAAGGGGAGATCACTCTCTGGTGCATCAGCGCTAGCAGACAGCAGTCTAATTGGTCTGGCCACCGCCGAACGAACGTAGTCAAGAGCCTCGAGCAGATTAGACTTGCCGCCAGCGTTGGGCCCGTACACCGCAGCCACCGGAAGGAAACTCTGCCCGTCGGAGCACTCGATGAGGGAACGCTCAAACTCCTTCATCGGCATCGCCTGCATGGAAAGCTCAGCCTCGTCGCGATAGGACCGATAGTTCTTAAAGGTGAACTGACAAAGCATGGTACTCAACATTCCTTTCATTATTTTGAAAAGATATATCAGAGTTTTTCTTTGATTATAGACTTTAAGTAGTCTAAATCAAGTGCTTGCCACACCAATGACAGCAGGCGCACGGTGCCAAACCGAGCATACTCGACCATCCCATTGTCGGAATGGCGTTTAGCTAGCACGTCACACATTACATGCATGAAAAAAGGGCAACACTCTCTAACAGAAGGCGTCACCCTTAAAGCTCCCAAAGAGCTTTTGTATATTGCTATATAGAATATGCAACCGATTCGAGAGTGGTTCAAAAAGCTAACCGAAACAACCGTCACGTGACCCCCACAGAGGGTCACCTAACAATTACCCATAGGCGAGCTCCACTAACGCTGGCATAACGCCTCCGCTAGACACAGCCTTACCATAGCTCGCGTACTTAGCTAAAAGTGCATTGCAATACTCCGGTTCAACCTGTTTACAAAAGCTCAAGTGGCCTAAAACGCGATGGGCGTGATTACGATCGCACTCGCGCATAAGCACCTGGTATAAGGAGCGCTTTAGCTCTGCTTTTCTTTGAGGCCCCAGTCGAAGGACGCCATCGCAGTCGAGATAGATGCCCGTGATTTTACGTAGGTGCCCTCGTCCAAAACAGCGAGTTTTGTCCTTATTCAGATTAAAACCCTTTTGCTTTAGGCGGTCATCGACAATAGCTAAAATCTCCGCAGAGTCTATCCATTCAGTTGATGAAATGCAGATGTCGTCAGAGTATCGCGAGTAGACGAATCTTTC
>CABQLK010000016.1 GCA_902465015.1 uncultured Collinsella sp. | reverse complement strand
GGCGTTGATGAAGGCTTCGTAGCCTTTAACTGCTTTTATTTCTGATTGTTGAACGAGGCTTGTATACGTTTTGAGCGTGATATTGGGGTCCGCGTGGCCAAGAATACCTTGCACGCTTCTAACGTCCGATCCGTTCGCCAGCATAAAAGTGCTTACACAATGCCTGAGCTGATGCGGGCAGATGCCCTTATATAGTTTTCCGCCAGTCGAATTGTTCGGCTCATAGATTGCAGCTAACTGCGAAATCGCGAAACCAATGGTTGAAGATGTAGTTTTTCATGTGACAGACAGTAGGGATCCCTTGCTCGACAGCAATATCGCTAATGATGGGAGTGCTGCCAGTCTGGGACAGCCCCAGAGAGGCCAGGAGCTCTTTTTGTATGGCTGACCATGATTGAAGACGTTCGGCCAAGGTTTCTCCAACGGGAATTTTGCGTTGGCTTTCTTGTGACTTGGGTGCCCTCAGTTCATGGTCGTTGGTGTACTGCCTGTCAATTTTCAAGGTTTTATTGGCAGGGTCCCAATCGCGCCATTCGAGGCCCAGCATCTCGCCTTTCCGCATACCCGTATACACTAGTACTAGTGTACCAACAGCTTCGGCGGTGAGCTCAATGTGTTGAAGACGTGTGCATAGGGTAGCTACTTGGTCGATTGTCAGTGATTCTCTTTTGTTGCGTGGTCTGCGAACATGAACGGTAGCGCAGGGGTTTCGGTCAATTATTCTCTTTGCGACTGCATTCGACAAAATCTGACGCAGTTTCGCATTGATTCGTACAAGCTCTGATGGTTTGTATTTTCCCGTACGACGAGCTTCGGCATATGTTTCTTCGATTAGATCGGGGGTTAGCCCCTCAATTGTCTGAAACGCACCGAATAGGTCTTCGATATGCCTGCAATCGTACGCTTCTCTTTCATAGCTCGTTGGCGCAAGCTCGGTGTCCCTATTTTCATGAAAGGCCCAGCAGTAGGACGCAAGCAAAGTGGGCTTTTTAGTTTTAGTGATCGTGCCAGAGGAGTTGATTTCAGCCAGCTTGGCCTGCATTGCAGCCTTAGCTTCTGTTTTAGTCTTGCAACGAACTGTATAAGTTGGGGATCGTTTGTAGCGCCCCGTCTTCCGCTAATTAGTGGCTGTTCTGACATCTTTGCACCCCGTTTCTTTGAATAGTTTTCAACAATTCATTGAGTGCAGTTTAGCTAAAGCTGTTAGTAATATGTTTGTAAAAGCGTAGGCGCAGCTACCGGAGGCAAAAGACACAAACTGCTATGTTTATCTGCGGTTATATGATGTTCAATGATGCTTGATGAATGGTAGCGGGTAGCATTAAATCATATCTCCTAAAGCGGGTGTCGACGGTTCGAATCCGCCCGGGGGCACCAGAAGATTATTACGGCGTCGCGAGAGCGGCGCCGTTTCTGGTTTGTGGGGGCCGTCGGCGGATTCGAGCCGTCGACACCCGCGTCACCAATTTCCCGCGGGGGGAGTTTTCGAATCCGCCCGGGGGCACCAGAGGAATATCGAGCCCGGTACCGCTACGGTGCCGGGTTCTTTTGGTTCAATGCCACGTCAAAAACGAAGCGCCCGCTTGCTGGGGGAGCAAGCGGGCGCCTGTGAGCGAATATGTTTGCGGCGAGAGCCGTGATGAGCGGTGGGGTGGCGACTAGTTGGTCGTACCGGAATCGTCACCCGTGCCCGAGCCAGAGCCCGAACCCGAGCCAGAAAGTGCGACCGTCAGCGTAATCGTGCTGTCGGTGGACTGCTTGCCGGTGGGGGAGACGCCTGTAACGGTGGCATCCTCGTTACCGCTTACGGGATTGCCGTTCTGGTCACAGAAGCCAATGTTATAGAAACCGGCGTTGTTGAGCGCGGTGACGGCGGCGGAGATGCTCTTGCCGTACAGGTTGCCCGGAACACTGGCCTTGCCGGACTTCTTGGCAATGACGACGGTAATCGTGGCGCCGGGCTTCTGCTTGCCGCTGGGGTTCCAGCTGATCACGGTGCCCTCGGTAACCGAGTCGTTCTCCTGGTAGCTCACGTCGACGCCAAAGCCTGCCATATCGAGGGCGTTGCGCGCCTGGGCCTCGGTCATGTCGGTCAGGTCGGGGACGGACGTGGTATCCGGGCCGCTCGAGACCTTGTACGAGATGGTCGTGCCCTTCGCGACTTCCTTACCGGCTTCGGTGCCCTGCTCAAAGACCTGGCCCTCATCGGCCTCGTTGGCCTCCTCGGAGGCGTTGCCCTTCAGGCCAACGCTTGCTAGCGCGGCTTCTGCCTGGTCCTTGGTCAGGCCGACAAGCCGGGGAACCTCAACCTTCTCGGAGGGCTTGGGGCCCTTGGAGATTACCAGGTTTACCTTGGTGCCCTTGGCCTTCTTGGTGTTGCCGTTGGGCGTCTGCTCGGCGACCTTGCCCTCGTCGACATCGTCATTGTAGCTTTGGTCGATGGTGCCGACCTCGAGGCCGGCTTCCTTGATCAGCTCGACGGCAGTCTGCTGGTCCTTGCCCAGAACGTCGGGCACGGTGACCTGCTCGCCGCCAAAGAGTCCTGTGGCAAAGGCCACCACGATGCCGATGACGGCAACGGCTGCCACCACGGCGGCGATGATTTTGTTCTTGTTGGATTTGGGCTCTTCGACCTCGTAGGAGCCGGTGGAGCCCGAAACCGAGCTACGGGCGGTATTCTGGCCGCTCACGCCCGAGACGGGACGCACCATGGCGCGCGTCTGATCGGAAAGCTCGCGAGTCTTGGTGGCGCCCAGCTCACCGGGGGCACCGATGATGCGCGTGGGCTCCGAGACGTTGACGGCACGGCCCGACAGGTAGCTGTTGAGCACCTGACGCAGCTCGTCGGCGGTCTGGAAGCGGTTTGCCGGGTCCTTCTCCATGCACTTGAGGATGATGCGCTCAAGGTCGGCGTCGACACCGGAGTTGATCTGGCTCGGCGGAATAGGCAGCTCGTTGACCTGCTTGAGTGCGACCGAGATGGCGTCGTCACCGTCAAAGGGAACGCGGCCGGTGGCGCACTCATACATCACGACGCCCAGCGAGTAGATATCCGAGGTGGGGCCAAGGTCCTGACCACGGGTCTGCTCGGGGCTGACGTAGTGGGCGGTTCCCAGCACGTTGTTGTCTTGCGTGAGGTGGCTGTTCTTGGCGCGCGCGATGCCAAAGTCCATCACCTTGATGTTGCCGTCGGGCAGCACCATGATGTTCTGCGGCTTAATGTCGCGGTGGATGATCTCGTGCTTGTGGGCGACCGAAAGCGCGGAGCTGATCTGCGAGCCGATCTGGGCGACCTTCTTGGGGTCGAGGGCGCCGTGGCTCTTGATGCCGCTCTTAAGGTCGGTTCCGCGCAGGTACTCCATGACGATGTAATAGGTGTCGCCGTCCTTGCCCCAATCGTAGACGCCCACGATATAGGGGGAGGAGAGACCGGCTGCTGCCTGGGCCTCCTGCTTAAAGCGTGCGGCGAAGGTTGCGTCGCCGGCATACTGTGGCAGCATAATCTTGACGGCTACCGTGCGGTCGAGGACCTGGTCCTGTGCACGGTAGACGGTCGCCATGCCGCCTGTTCCCACCTTATCCTTGAGGAGGTATCTTCCCCCGAGGACCCTCTGTTCCATTCCTGCTCCTAACATAACTATTCGCTCAACGATGTGTGTAGTACCTACGATGTGGCCGCTGGGGCCGTGTGGCGCTTTGACGCTAGCTCTTCGGCCGCGGCGCGCCTCGGGTGTCCGATTCGATCATGGGCATCACGCTCCCTGTGCGGCAAGCGCCGCGGTCAGGACGATGCCGGCGATCTTGGCGGCTTTGACGTCATGCTTGTCGTAATCCTCCAAGGCCACCGAGATGGCGACCGTGGGTGAATCGTAAGGTGCAAAGCCAACGAACATCGAGTTGACGTTGGTGCCGCCGGTCTCGGCCGAGCCGGTCTTGCCGGCGACCTTGACGCCTGGGATCTGGGCATCGGTGCCGGTGCCGGACTGGACGACGGCAAGCATGGCCTGCTTGACCTGGTCGGCCGTGGCGGAGCTGACGGCCTGACCCAGCGAGCGGGACTGCGTGGTCTTGACCACGGTTCCGTCCGGGGCGAGTACCTGGGCTACAAAGTACGGGTCCATGACCACGCCGCTGTTAGCGATGGCGGCGGCAATCACGGCGTTTTGCATGACGGTGGTCTGCGGGCCGGGCGTATGGTCCATGCCGACAGGCTGGCCGGCGCCGGCCCAGGCGGTTTCCCACTCGGTCATGAGCGACGGGTCGGCCATGATGGAGGCCGCGGAGGTCAGGTCCTGGCCGAGCTTTTGGCCGTAGCCAAAGGCGTTGGCAAACTGCACGAGCGTGTTTGCGCCAACTTCGTTTGCCACCTGGCCAAAGACGACGTTGGAGGACACGGCAAAGGCCTGCTGCAGGCTGATGGTGCCGTAGCTCTCGTTGGCATAGTTGGTGACCGGTGCGTTGCCGATGTCCATGGAGCCGGGCGCCTGGTAGGTGCTGGAAAGGCTGGCGGTACCGGTCTCGAGTGCCGCGGAAAGCGTAACGACCTTAAACGTTGAGCCCGGCGTGTACAGCGCGTCCATGGCGCGATTGTACATGGAGCCGTCCTCGCCGCCGCCCGTCTGCAGCAGGGCATCGATGTTGGTGTTGTCGTAGGTGGGCGAGCTGGCACATGCGAGCACCGCGCCGGTACGCGGGTCGATGACCACTACAGCGCCCTTAAAGCCCTTGAGCGCCTGCTCAGCAGCCGTCTGGATACGCGAGTCGATGGTGAGCTTGGCGGTGTTGCCCGGCTGGGTCTGGCCCGCGAGCGACGCGATGGCGTTGTTCCAGCTGGAGTAATCCTTAGAGCCGGTGAGCGTGTCGTTCATGACGCTCTCGATGGCGGTGGTGCCATACTGCTGGCTCACGTAGCCAACCACGTGCGCTGCTAGGTTACCGTTGGGGTAGGAGCGTACGTAGGTGCCGTCCTCCTGCTGCAGCGACTCGGCCAGCGTCACGCCGTCGGACGTGATGATGGAACCGCGCTGGATGTACTTGGAGCGGGCGATGGTGTGGTTGTTGGTCGGCATGTCCTGATAGTCCTTGGCCTTGATGACCTGGACATAGGTGAGGTTGCCGATAAGGATGGCGAACAGCGCCGTAAAGGCGAGCACCGCGCGGGTTAGACGGTTGGCGAGCGCAACGCGGCCGAGCACGCCGGATTCAGGCGTGTCGAGCAGGCGACGGCGCATGCGCGAGCCGACGGAATGGCTACCGCTGCCGTAGGAAGACGAGGTGGCAAAGCGTGTGCCCGTCGGGGCGGCGGCCGATGCGACCTGATCATCGGTGATGGCGGCCATGGTGCCGGTGCCGGTAAGCTCTGCCTCGCGTCCGGTCGCCTCGTCACCGGCGCGTAGCAGGAGCGCGACGATGATAAAGCTTGCCAGCAGCGAGGAGCCGCCCTGGCTCATAAAGGGCAGGGTGACGCCGGTCAGCGGGATCAGGCGGGTGACGCCGCCCACGATCAAAAAGGCCTGGAAGCTGATGGCTGCCGTAAGACCGGTGGCGCTAAAGGCGGCGAGGTCGGATTTAGCGCGGGCAGCTGTGGTGAGGCCACGCACGGCAAAGAGCATAAACAGGATGAGCACGGCGCCGCCGCCCAAAAGACCCATCTCCTCGCCGATGGCCGAGAAGATAAAGTCGGACTCGACGACGGGGATGTTGTTGGCCATGCCGTTGCCGATGCCAACGCCGACCAGACCGCCGTCGGCAAGCGAGAAGAGCGACTGGACGATCTGGTAGCCCTGGCCCTGGGCGTCCTTAAACGGATCGACCCAAACCTGGAAACGCACCTGAACGTGCGACAGGAACTTGTAGGCGCCCACGGCTCCAACGGCTAAGAGCGCAAGGCCGATAACGACATACGAAAAGCGCCCCGTGGCAACGTAGAGCATCAGCAAGAAGATGGTATAGAACAGTACGGCAGAGCCCAGATCGCGTTCGAAGACGACGACGAGCAGGCACACGCCCCATACGGCAAACAGCGGCAGCAGCAGTCGCAGGCGAGGGATTTTAAAGCCCAGGATTTTGCGGTTGGAGATGGAGAGCAGCTCGCGGTTCTCGGCCAGGTAGCCGGCCAGGAACAGGACGATAAAGACCTTGGCGAACTCGCCGGGCTGGATGGTAAAGCCCGCGATGCGAATCCACAGCTTGGAGCCCGAGATCGTGGTGCCGATAAAGATAGGCAGCATCAGCAGAATGATGCCGATAATGCCAAAGGTGTACTTGTAGCGCATGACCACGTCGAGGTTTTTGACTAGTGCAAGCGTTCCCACCATGAGCGCCACCGAGACAAACAGGATGATGAGCTGTGAGATGGCGAGAGCGGGGGCGAGACGCGTCACGAACGTGATGCCGATGCCCGAAAGTATAAATACGATGGGCAGGATGGCGGGGTCGGCACCGGGCGCCAAGATGCGCACGGCAATGTGGGCCGCGGCAAAGGCGGCAAAGAGGCCGATCGGTACGGCGAGCGTCTCAAAGGAGATGGCAGCGCCCGCGGTGAGGACGTACATCGCATACAGCAGGATGACGGGGAACGCCGAGGCGATGAGCAAGAGCAGCTCGGTGTTGCGGCGACTCATAAGCGGCACTCCCTTTCTAATTCTTATCGGAGGCTTCGGCCTCGGCGGACTGTTCGGCGGTTTTCTCGGAATCTGATTCGGAGGTCGATCCCTGATTGGTGTTGTCGCGAATCGTTTGCGCGTCGATCACCTGGCGGGTCTGCTCCTCGTCGATCTGGTGGCGGTACTTGGATATCGTGTCCTGCGCATCGTCGACACTTGTTTGCGGAATGCCCGCCTTGAGGCGGTTTTGCGTGTCTTCGGGCAGGTCGGACAGCTTAATGCTGGTTTCGCTTTCGAGCCAGTGGAGCTTGAGTCCGAGCGGCTTGCCGGGCAGGCCGCGCCAGACGGCGACATTGCCCTGGTGGGTACCCAGGTAGTACGAGCCGGTGACACCCGTGTAGGCCCAGATGCCAGCTGCCAGCACAAAGACGAGGGCCAGGATGGCGGCGATGGTAATGTTGCGGCGACGCACGCGTTGCGCCTCGCGCATAACGCCATCGTCAACCAGGTCAACGACTACTACGGTCACGTTGTCGTGGCCGCCGGCGGCAAGCGCCGCGTCCACTAGGTTGTCGACGCAGATTTGCGCGGTTGAGGACTGCGTGGCGATGTTCTCGATATCGCTGTCGGGAATCATGCTCGAAAGGCCGTCGGAGCACAGGATCAGGCGGTCGCCTTCCTCGATATGCAGAGTGAAGTGGTCGGCATACATGGCGGGGTCCGAGCCCAGCGCACGGGTGATGACCGAACGGTTGGGGTGGACGCGAGCCTCGTCTGCCGTGATCTCGCCGGCGTCCACGAGCTCCTCCACGTAGGAGTGGTCGCGGGTCACGCGGATGAGCGTGCCCTCGTGGAGCAGGTAGGCGCGCGAGTCGCCCACGTGGGCGATGGCGAGCGTGTCGTTTTCGATATAGGCGCAGGTGGCTGTGCAGCCCATGCCGGGCTTGCCCAGGCCGTTCAGGGCCGCCTCGATTACGGCGGCGTTAGCGGCCTCGACGGCTGCGGCCAAGCGTGCTGCGTCGGCGGACTGCGGGGCCGTTTTGGCAATAGTCTCGACGGCGATAGAAGAGGCTACCTCGCCGGCGGCGTGACCGCCCATGCCGTCGCATACGCAAAAGAGCGGCGACTGCACCAGGTAGGAATCCTCATTGTGCGGGCGCACACAGCCAACGTCGGAGCGGGCGCCCCACATGAGTTGCGTGGTGGTGCCGGCATCATAGGTCGAGTCGGTCTCGATGCGCTCCTCGGTCAGGGGCTCAAAGCTCATGGTCGAGCCGGGGTCTTTGAGCTTGGCCTCAACGGCGGCAACGTCGATCTCGGCTGTGTCACCGGGAGAGACGGTGTCGGTCTCGGCGTTTGATTCGGAATTGTCGGTGTCCGGGGAGTCGGGCTCCTCGGACACGCGGGCGGTCGACTCGTCGTCTTGCGGGCTGACGTCTATAGGCTCGGGCGCCGGCGTAGACGCGGGCGCAACCTCGGATGCCGGGGCCATGGGAAACGCCGGCGCGGCGGGCTCGGGTGCCGCAAACACCGCAGCGCTCTCGTTGATTGCCGCGGCGACGGGCTCTGCAAAGTGAGCCGGCGCCGGGGTTGCTTCGGGCGCTGTGGGCTGTTCCGCAGCATGTGCGCCGATGGGCGCCGCTACGGCATCCTCTTCGTCCTCGTTATCGGCGAGATCCGAAATATCATGCGTTACATGCGAAAGAGGCAGGGAGAACACGGTGTCCTCGGGCTCCACGGGTGCGGAGCCCGCCGGAGCGGCGTGGGCCGGCGCAGCTGTGGCGGCGGCCGGTGCCTCGGTCATAGTTGCGGACTTGTTCTCCTCGTCGATCATCGACGGTTCACCTTCATGACCACGTCGCCAATCTGGACTTCGTCGCCCTCACGCAGCGTCGCGGGCTCCACGAGCTGGCGGCCGTTGACGAGCGTGCCGTTAAGCGAGTTGAGGTCCTCGATGATGAGCGCCGGGCCCTGCAGCGAAAAGCGCGCATGCGAGGCCGAGACGAACGGTTCGTTGATGCAGATGTCCGAAGACGGCGAGCGACCGACGATGACGGGGCCGAGCATGTCTACGTGGATGCCGCGGATACCGCGCGGACCCTTGTCCACATCAATCGTCCAGATAGCCGAGTCGCGGCGCTGCCCGCGCACAAGTCCCACGCCGGTCTTCATGACGGCGAACAGGAAGATATAGAGCAGGGCGACCAAGACGATGCGGCCTGCAAAAAGGACGATATCGATGTTCATAAGCGACTATCCCCTAAATTCAAAGGTACTCAGGCCAAACGTCAGCAAATCGCCGTTGCGCAGCGGGCAGCGCGTAATGCGGCGGTTGTTGACGAGCGTGCCGTTGGTGGAATTGAGGTCCTCGATCGACCAATCCGAGCCCGTAAAGGTGAGCTGGGCGTGGCGGCGCGACACGTTGGGGTCGCGCAGGGCAATGTCGGAAACTGAGCGCTCGCGACCGATGGTCACCTGTGCGGAGGTGATGCTATGGCTCTCGCCGCTCACGACGTCGACGAGCTGGGCGAGCGGGCGCTGCGGGGCGCGAGTGCTCGCCATGTTGGAGGCGATGCCGGCTGCGGCGCCTAGGCCCACGGCGGCACCGGTCGCGGCGGCTCCGCCCATGCCGGCAAGCGAGTCGCGCGAGACGGTCTGCGGCACCGGGATGGGTGCGGCGGCGGGGTCGGGGACGCTAGGCGCGAAGGGGTCTGCCACGGCAAGCGGGTCGGGAGCGGCGGCGCGAGGCGTCGGCTGCTGCTGGGGCATGGCGGCGGGGCGCTGCTGCTGCGGGGCAGCAAACTGCTGCTGGCCGGCGCGCGGGGCGCTGGCGGCACGGCTTGCCGCGGAGTTGTTCTGGCCCAGGCCGTTTTGATAGGCGCGCTCTTCTTCGTACAGGCGGCCGAGCGTGGGGGCATCGACGTTCTCGGCAAAGACCGAGAACTTGCCGGCGCGCAGCTGCGGATCGATCATAAAGCGCACGAGGGGCTCGCCGACAAAGACATAGCGGCGCTTTTCGGCCTGCGCCTTCACAAACTCGCGGACCTCGCGCGAAAGCTCGGGGTAGAACGGGGCGAGCATGGGATCGTCGTCGGCGGCGATCAGGATGGTATAGAGTGCCGGCGCCGTGTTGACGCCGTTGATCACCAGAGTCTGATCCTCCATGTCGCGAGCGGCCTGCTTGGCAAGCTTCTTAAAGGAGAACGGGGCACGGGTGGCACCGAAGATGCCGGCCACGTGGTCCTCGAAGATGTTCAGGAAGTTCACGAAAGATCACTCTCCGTATAGGTTCTTTGGTATCCGAGCAAATATAGGCATATCCCAACGATTATAGAGGATAGGATTCCCGCAACCGCCGCCTTGGCGATGACCGCGGCTGCAAGGCTGGCAATTTCCATATGGTGTGCAAGACAGGACGCCGCTGCGCAGCCGATGCCGGTGACAGCGATGGCGGCGATTGCGGCAAGGTTTGAGCCCTGATTGGCACGCTTGGCATGGGCATTGAGCAGCGCGGATGACGCTGCGGCAGTTGCCGCGGCCAGCCCAAAGGCAGCCCAAAGGAGCGGGTCTCCCAGCGCTGCGGCAACGTTACCGAGCCCCAGCACGCCTCCGGCTGAAAGCGCGACTGTCGCCAGGCGGGCAAAAAGCGCGCCCATGCCCGTTGCCGCGGCGGCGCTTGCCGGGCCGAGCAAAAATGACGCGACGCCGGAGGCAACCCCAGCTGCCAGGAAGGTATTGCCGGTCAGACAGCCAAGCGCGAGTGCGCAGGTGAGCGTGGCGCTCGCGGCAGCCTCGGTGCGACCCCAGGCAATCCACCAACCGGACATGGCAGCGGCAAAGATCACCGCGACGGGCAACATCGACAGGATGCCCCGTGCCTGCATGGTGGCGTTGGCCATGAGCACCAAAAAGCCCACAGCCGAGATGGCCGAGCCGATCTGGGGGGCCAGGCCAGCCGCCGCTCCGATTGCGATGGCCGCAATGACCAGGCCGGGAAGCGCCGCGACCCCGGCCGTTTGCATCAGCAAAAAGCTAAAGGTGCCGCACGTTAGCGCCGAGATAATGCGCATGGTGTAGTCGCGCGCATGGCTCCAGCGCGTGCCTGCCCAGCCGAGTGCGGGGTCGACCTCGATGGCGTCGTCCTCGTAGTGCGACGGCTCGATACCGTCGAGCTCCTGCTCGTCATCCGAAAGCTCGCCAACCATTTGCTCCAGGCTGCGACGGCCCTCGCGCACGCTGCCCAGACCGGCAAGGAGCTGGTCGCAAAATGCCTCGATGCTGTTGGGGCGGTCCTGCGGCATGGGGGAGAGCGCGCTCATGAGCGCGCTCTCGGCTCCCGGGGGAAAGTGTGGTATCAGCTCGCTGGGATAGGTGGCGCCGCCGATGATGCGGTCGAGCGAGTCGGCGGGCGTGGCCGCCATAAAGGGAGCGCTGCCGCACAGGCCCTCGTAGATCACACAGGCGAGGGCAAAGACATCGGCGCGCTCGTCGACCGTGCCGGTCTCGATATCGAGCTGCTCGGGCGGCATGTAGCCGATGGTGCCGCCGCGCGAGCCGCCAAAGCCACCGGCGGACGACAGCCGCGCCATGCCAAAGTCGGTGAGCTTTACATTGCCCGAGTGGTCGATGAGCACGTTGGCGGGCTTAATGTCCAGGTGGAGTACGCCATTACTATGGGCGAAGGTGAGCGCCTGGCCCAGGGCATCGGCAATGGCCGCGGCCTCGTCAAAGGTAAGTGAGTGGCCGTCCACGCGGTGCAAAAACTCGGCCAGCGACATGCCATCGACATATTCCATAACCAGGTAGGCATAGGCTGTGTCGTGCGTAAAGTCGATGACCTGCACGATATTGGGATGTTGAAGCATGGCGGCGGTGTGCGCCTCGCGCAGGACATCCATGATGTCGCTGGCGGGCATGCCGGCACCGTTGATAAGGGGGATGCGCTTAATGGCGACGCGGCGGCGCAGGTGCGTGTCGCGGCAGATCTCGATGGAGCCAAAACCGCCGGTCGCAAGTGTCTCGAGCGGCTGGTACCGCTTGAGCAGCTCGCGAGAGCTGGTGCCCTCCAAAGGAACGTCCGGCGAGAACCGGGCGGTATGTTGCGAGAAAAGCGGCATGGCCAACCCTCGTGCGTTTAAAGTTCGTTTGCGAGTGGCGGGCGCGGGGCCGAGCCGTTCGCGGTGGCATAGATGCTGCTAGTGTAGCACGCTCGGGCGGATGGCGAGGATAACGGGGACGGGGCGACATTCTTCTTGGCCCCGTCTTGAGCCGTCCGGAAAATGCATCCCAGTTCTCAGCCGAATAATGGGATGCGCTTTCCCAATGGGGCATACTGCGGAAACTGCATCCCAGAATATTGGCCCAGAATGGGATGCAGTTTCCGAATCGACGCCCAAAGGGAAACCGCATCCCGCTTTGGAACGCCAAAACGGGATGCGGTTTCCGCTGTCAATCTAAGTTACGCCTAAGCAGGCGGCCGGAGCTTGGACCCCGGCTCGGGTTAGCGCTTCTTCTTGTTCTTCTTCTGCTTGCGCTGCTTGCCCTTGGTCTCCTGGGGCTTGTCGCCCTGTTTGGCCTCGGCGGCGGCCTTCTCGGCCTTCATTTTCTTCTTCTTGGTCTCGATGCGGAGTTTTTTGTTGATACGGGCCTTGAGGAAGGAGCCAAACTGTTCGGCATCGCCACGGACGAAGGTGTCCTTGGGGATCGTCACGCCCTGGTCGGCGAACATGGCCACAAAGATGCGCTCGCCGTCGAGTACGTGGTCGAGCTTGTCAAACGGGAAGAACTGTGACTTACCGCTCTTGCCCCAAACCATCAGGCCGTCCTCGTTAGCGGCGACGCGGCGATAGCGGCCACCCATTGACTCGTCGGCCTCAACGGCGTCGATAAAGTCGCGGGCGAGGGTGTGGTGCAGGTTTTTGCTCCACCAGGCCAAAAAGGCGCCGAATACGATCAGGACGACGCCAAACTTGATCCAGTTGCCGCCGGCCACCAGCATGCCGATGCCGATGAGCGCGGCAATTGCCGCGGCGACATACAGCGAGCCGCGACGCCTGGGCGAGGCGACCAGACGGGCGAAGTCGGTGACCAGGTCGTTTTCGTACTGGTACTCGTTGAGGTACAGGATGCCGTCGTCAGCTGCGGCCTGCTTCTCGAGCGCGACCTCGACTTGGTCGGCTGCTTCGGAGGGAACGAGGTTGCTCTCTGCGTCTGCCATGCTCTTTGGACTCCTATCGCGGCGGGCTCGCCGTACGGGTTATTATGAATGCAGTATGCCGTGCGACCGCTTGGCCGTCGCGGCAACAAGACTCAGTATACCCGGGGGAGCACCCATGGAATCGTTGTACCGAAAGTATCGCCCGCTCACCTTCGACTCTGTGGTGGGCCAGCAGCATATCGTCTCGACGCTCGAGCACGCCATCACCGAGGGGCGCCTGTCCCACGCCTACCTGTTCTGCGGACCGCGCGGCACGGGCAAGACCACCATGGCGCGCATTCTGGCCAAGGCGCTGCTGTGCCGTAATGCTGAGGCAGCGCGCGCCGAGGGTGCAAGTGGCTGCATGCCCGACGGTACTTGCGAGGAGTGCGAGCTCATTGCCGAGGGCAACCACCCGGATGTCTACGAGCTCGATGCCGCAAGCCGCACGGGCGTGGACAATGTGCGCGAGGAGATCATCAACTCCGTCAACTTTGCCCCGGTGCGCGGCAAGTACAAGATCTATATCATCGACGAGGTCCACATGCTCACGACGGCGGCGTTCAACGCGCTGCTCAAGACGCTTGAAGAGCCGCCGGCACACGTGATCTTTGTGCTGTGCACCACCGACCCGCAAAAGATCCTGGAGACCATCCTCTCACGCTGCCAGCGTTTCGATTTCCATCGCATCGGCAACGAGGATATCGAGCATCGCTTGGCATACGTGTGCGAGCAGGAGGGCTTCGATTACGACGACGAGGCGCTGGCTATCGTGGCGCGCCATGCAAAGGGCGGCATGCGCGACGCGTTGTCCACGCTGGAGCAGCTGAGCGTCTTTGGCAACGGTTCTGTGCATGCGGACGACGCCCGCTCGCTTTTAGGCGAGGTTTCGGACCAGATTCTGGGCGAGTTTTCCCGCGCCATTGCCGATCGCGATGTTGCCGAGCTGTATGGGCTTATTCGCGCGCAGGTCGAGGAAGGTAACGATCTGCTGGAACTGACGCGCGACCTGGTGGCGCACGTGCGCGACGTGTATGTTGCCTGCGTTGCCGGTGCCCGTGCCGAGTTGTTTGAGGGCGGCTCCGAGCAGGCCGAGGCGCTTGCTGCCGAGGCCGCTGCCTTTGGCGGGCATCCTGCCGACCGCCTGGCTCGTGTGCTGACAGTGCTCGACGATGCCGCACTGGAGATGAGGGGCGCGAGCGACGTGCGCCTGGTGCTCGAGATTGCCTGCACGCGTCTGGCGCGTCCCGAGGCTGATTTAACGATTGAGGCATTGGCCGAGCGCGTGGCACGCCTGGAGGCCATGGTTGCCAACGCCGCCGTGCCGGCGAGCGTGGCTGCTGCTCAGGCCGCCGCGCCTGCAGCATCCGTACCCGCTGCTGCCCAACAGCCGACGCTCATTTCGGGCGCCCGCGCTGCCGCCCCGGCGGCATCCGCTGCCCCCGCTGCTACGTCCGCGCGCCAGGGCGGTATGCCTTGGGACCGTGGTGCTGCTGTTCCGGCTGCCCAGCCTGCGCCCAAGTCTGCGGCTCCTGCGCCGGCGCCTAAACCTGTAACGCCTGCACCTCAGCCCGTTGCGGCTCCGGCTCCCGCGCCTGCTGCATCGACCGTGCCGGTGTCCAAGCCCAACAACGCCGCCCAGGTTGCCGCCGCCGGTACTGCCGAGACCCCCGCGGTCGAGGACGCCGGCGAGCTCCAGCGCAAATGGGCCGAGGTCGTCGAGCGCGTCAAGGCTCGTCAGGCCTCCTACGCGGGGCTTTTGCTCAATGCCCGCGCCACGGCCGACGACGGCTCCAAGCTCACCGTCTCGTTCCCTGCGGGCTCGACCTTTGCCATCAAGATGCTCGGTCGCGCCGACACGCAGTCGGTGGTCCTGCCGACGGTCTGCGCGGTCTTCGGGCGTCGCACCGTCGACTACGTCCTGGATGGAGGTGGCGCGCCGGCTCCTCAACATGAGGAGCATTCTCCATCTGCACGGGCTGCGGTATCTGCGGACCCGCAACCCGTGTCCTCGGCGGCCCCTGTATCCTCGAGCGCCAGCGCGCCGCAGCCAATAACAGCGCCGGTGGCGGTACCGACCCCGTCGGCGCCTAAGCCCGCGGCACCCAAACCGGCTGCTCCGGCGCCCGCGCCCAAGCCTGTCGCGCCTGCGTCCAAGTCATCCGGCCTGGCCAAGGCTCCCTGGCTGCGCTCCGACAACCCTGCCGGCGCTCCCGCTACGGGCAAGCTCCCGACCGAGCCCGCGCCCCGTGCGCCCGAGCGCGCGTCCGCTCCCACGGCTCAACCTGTCGCGCAGCCTGCCCCGTGGGAATCCGAGCAGGTTCCCTACGACGATGCCATGGTCGGCGGTTTTGCTGCCGATGCTGGTGGGGACGATCTGCCTCCGTTCGACGTGCCGGGTGCGGCGTCCGCGCCCAAGTCCGCTGCAACTGCCCCCAAAGAGGAGGACGCTCCTGCAGCTCCCTGGGAGTCCAACCCCGGTGCGGGCAGCCCCTTCGGCCATCAGGGTGCAGCCCCGAGCATTCCGCAGACCGAGGACGAGGCCAAAGCCCTCATCCGCAGCGTCTTCGGTCAGTCCACCATCTTCAAGCCGGTGGAGTAGCTGCGCAGGCGGGTATACTGCTCAAGAAGAGAACCCCTTGCCCGGGCGCATTTGTATTTCGGACATGTGTAGTGTGGTGCCGCGTATATCGTATTCGAGCAAACAGGTGCGCGACGGCCGGCCTAGGATGTTGAGGTCGATACGATACGTCGCATGGCTGTCTGTGTGCTCGACTTGCTCGGCGTCGACGGTTGCTCCGATTGTCGAATAGTCGCCTAGCTCGGCATCGACAATCTTGAAGTCCTTTATCTTGACCTTGAACTCTTGGTAGAGGGACGGGCTGTTGTAGTAAACGGTTCGGGTTCCGTCGGTGCACTTATCGGTCGTCTCCCATTTGACGATGGGCTGGTCCGAGCTGGCTATCAGCAGTTCTGCTCCAAAGGCTATAGCATGGGTGATGACAACCAGCAATGCCCAGCCGACAAAGAGATAGAGAACCACATATGCAACGGGGTGTTTTGAGCGGATGTTTTGGAGCGCGTCTGGGGCGTTCATGGGGCACCTCCAAATTGCTATCTATGGCAATCAAATTATACCCCGCCGTCATGCGTGCCGCCTCGAGTAGTGGCTCGGCATTTAGCCATTTAGTGGTACGCATTAAATGTCGGATTCCGGCTCTACGAGATTTAGCTTTCAATATTATGCAGATGCGAATTATTCAACTTTGCATAATCTTGGGGGCGCATCACGCTCCAGGACATGTATATCGACTGAGGTAACACGTCCGCCCCGCTCTCTCGCCGCGCGCCGTGGTACGATTTTTGAGTTTGAAAGTCCTGCCGTGCTCCGGCTGCCCTTGCAGCTCGGCGTGCGGCCGCACGTAAAGGAGCCATCATGGCCGGTATGAACATGCAGCAGATGATGAAGCAGGCTCGCAAGATGCAGGAACAGCTTGCCGCCGCGCAGGAGAACCTCAAGTCCCAGACCGTCGACGCCTCTGCCGGCGGCGGCATGGTCAAGGTGACCGTTAACGGCGAGATGGAGCTCGTCAACCTCACCATCGATCCCGATGCCCTCGATCCCGAGGACGTCGATATGCTGCAGGACATGATCATGGCTGCCGTCAACGAGGCCGTCCGCGGCGTCAACGAGCTCGCCAACAAGCAGATGGGCGCCATCACCGGCGGCCTCAACATCCCGGGTATGCCGTTCTAAGACACGCATATATATGAGTGCGAATCACAGTCTGCAAAAACTGCTCGATGAGCTGGGTCGTCTGCCGGGTATTGGTCCCAAGTCGGCCCAGCGCATCGCCTATTACCTGCTCGAGGCCGATGCCGAGGAGGCCCGCCGCCTGGCCGAGGCCATCCTGGAGGTTAAGCAGGAGGTCCACTTTTGCAGCCGTTGCTTTAACTACGCCACGGCCGACGAGTGCTCCATCTGCCAGGATTCGATGCGCGACACAACTCGTATTTGCGTGGTGGGCGAGCCGCGCGACGTCCAGGCAATCGAGCGCACGGGCAGCTACCATGGCCTGTACCATGTGCTGGGCGGCGTGATCAGCCCCATGGACAAGATTGGTCCCGAGCAGTTGCACATCCGCGAGCTGCTGGCGCGTCTGGGCCACGAGGATATCCATGAGGTCATCATCGCCACCAACCCCAACATCGAGGGCGAGACCACGGCGAGCTATCTGGCCCGCACTATCAAGCCGCTGGGCGTCGAGGTGTCGCGTCTGGCGAGCGGCCTGCCCGTGGGCGGCGACCTGGAGTATGCCGACGAGCTTACGCTTGGCCGCGCCATTGAGGCCCGTCGCGCGATTTAGGTGGCGAGCCTGCTCCTGCCGTATGTTTTCCTCGCGACGCACGGGGTAGTCATAATTTCCCCGTGCGACTGTGAGTTTGTTGTGCAACAAAGATGCTTCGTATCCGCTTATCGCATGGATGCTTCCGCTCGCATCCTTAATTTGCCCATTCGTTGCGCAACCTTTTGGGTTCGCTGATACACTCAAATATGGATTCGAATGAATGCGCCGCTCCCGAGCGGCGTGTTTTTGTTGGAGGAGAACGCATGCGGCCCGGTGGCACTCAGATAAAGCGCGGCGCCGCGGTGCGCATGCGACGCCGACTGGGCTTGGCACCGCGGGCGTACGCACTGCTGTCGTGCTCGCTGGTGCTGGTCATAGCTGGCGTTTCTGCCTATGGCATGACCGTGCCGTCCATGATGCAGGCGCATGCCGCACGCGAGCCGCGCGTGGGGCATGAGGTCAAAAGTGATCTGGGCACCACGACTGGATATGCTTGGGCAAGTGTGGTCGCGCATATTGTGTTTGGCACCGACGATGCGGATGGCGCCGAGGCCCCGGACAACGAAGTTACGCTTGCCAATGGCAAAACCATCGTGCTCACCAACACCAAGATCATCGATCGGTTGTCCAACAATAGCGTGGCGGCAACGGTGAATAAGGTCGAGCAGCAGAAGGAGCAGGACGCCCAGCAGTCCGGAAAGCCCGGTAGCTCGGATACTTCTGGCTCCGGCTCGGATTCATCGAGTTCGGGCGGCGGCTCTGGGTCGGGTTCCTCTACCGGAGGGTCTGGAAACGGCGGCTCGACGGGCGGCAACACTGACAACGATGCAAACTCCGGTGGCCTTTCCGCTGCTGAGGAAGAGAGCATTCACAGTTGGCTTGTGACCAAGTACAACATGCTCGACGGCTATGTTTCTCGTGCCAATGACGTGGTCTCGACCTATAACTCTATGGGAGATCCCAGACCGTGCGACAGCCTGGTCGGGGAGATGTTTGTCATTCGAGCCGAGTTCGGTCGTCAGACATTCTCGCCCCGGTCAAAGTGGTATCAGCAGTATGCCAATCTGTGGGGCTGTTACACCAACCTATGTCAATGGGTCGGCCATTACGGCGATGATGACGTCGCGCTCGGTAACTTCAACAATAACGTGGCGGCGCTTGCCCTATGATGACCGATCTTGCATCCACCACACCACAATCGCTCGGTCGCGATCCCATGGTCGGCCTGCGCCTGGTGCGTGTCGACGGGTTTGAGCCGGCCATTGCGCTCGGTCAGGACGAACTGCCTGCCTATCTGCGTCGTTTTACGATGCTGTTTGCCGACGATGCCACCATGCGCCGTGGCGGTATCGGCCGCGTGACGCGTGCCGTCAACGCCCAAGGCGAGGCCGTGGCACTCAAGCAGCTCATCTTGCCGACGCGCGATGAGTTTGATGACGATGCCGCTCACGAGGCGCTGGTCGCCAAGTTCAAGGCAGCGTTTCGCGAGGAATACGAATGCCATCGCGCCCTTTCGGGCCTTAAGGGCTTTCCCCGCCTCTATGGCTGGGGCGAGGTCGACGGTGTGCCTGCAATTGTCATGGAATGGGTCGAGGGCGAGACGCTTGCCCGCTTGCGTTCGCGACTCGCCGTGGACGATGCCGGACGCCTGTCGCCGCTTGTGGCGGCGCGTCTGGGTCGCGACCTGTTCGATCTGCTCTGCCGTATGAGCCTGGTGGGCGAGGGCTTTGTCCATCGCGATATCTCGCCCGCTAATATTATGGTGCGTACGGCGCGCCTGCCGCTTGACCGGCAGCTTGCCGAGGGCACCTTTGACCTGTGCCTGATCGACTTTGGCTCGTCGCTGGCGCTCGAGCCTGCGTCGGCCGTGGCCGGTACCGGCGGCAAGGCGTCGTTTACGGAGCGTTATGCCACGCTGCGTCGCGCGACGGTTGCCTATGCCCCGCCCGAGATGCTCACCGACGATATTCCCGACCTGCGCGCTTTGCGTATGTCGCCGGCGATCGACGTCTATGCCGCGGCAAGCACGGTTTACGAGCTCATTGCCGGCGTCGCGCCATACGAAGCCGCGCCGGGCACTTCGGGCGCCTCGGGCTCGCGCAAAAAGACGCGCGACATCGCCAGCCCCTATCGTCTCAAGATGGACACGCGGCCCGACTATCCCATTGGTGTCCATGCGCCCGGTTGTGATTTGACTCAGCTGCTTCGTCGTGAGCCCGATGTGGCGCTCGCCGCGGCCGAGCAGGCCCAGCAGCTGGGGCTTGAGCCGGATTCCGAAGAGCTACGCGATGCGCTGGCGTTTGTCGATGCCCAGCTGTTCGACGTGGTGATGGCCTGTCTGTCCAGCCATCAAAAAGATCGTCCCGAGCCGGCGGCGGTCGAGGCGGCGCTCTCGGCGTTTTGTGACCACTATACGCAAAATGTCGGTCGTTCGCTCCGCGGCGAGCCGCTCACGCCGTGCCCCATGGATGCGTCTGGCCGCGCGGTTCGTCGCGCGCTGATGGTCGGCGCGACGGTCGTCTGTGGCGCGGTTTGGGCTGTGGTCGTGGTTTCGGCCGCGCTGCTGGCGTCGGGCGCTCGCGTGACGGCGACTTTGGGATCGCTCGTGTGGTCTGGGTCGCTACCGGGTATTATTGCCGCACTGGCGTTGGCGCTGCCAGGCATAGCCGGCGTTACCGCGGGGGCACTTGCGCGCGATCGGCGCTCGGGCTTCCTGCAGGGTGTGCTTGCGCTTTCTGCCTGCGAGGTTCCGGTGCTGGTTGTGGCTGCATGTAGCGTATTTTCCCAACGCGCCGTGATGGGCGGCCTTGTTGCCGCTCTGGTTGCAACCTATACGCTTACGTGGTTTTTGCTTGCGATGGGCTTTGCCTTTGAACTTCCCGTTTCGGCACCGCGACGCACAAAAGCCCAGATGGCGACTCCGCTTGCCGGTGGAGCCGCAGCTGCCCGTACTTTTGGCGGACCTGTCGAAGTATCGTCCGATTCTATTTCTACGACCAAGGAGGCCTAGGTCATGGCATCTCAAGTTGAGCTCACCCCATGCGGGGCCATGTTTGACATCTTTAAGCGCGCGGCGCATCTGAGCCATATCGAGCTGTGCGGCTTGGTGCTTTCGTCCCGTCCGCTCGCCGACGGCCGCAGCCCGCAGAGCCGAGCCGCCGATCGCTCTTGGGTTTCCCGCTTTATCGTTCGCGCGCCGGTCGGCACGCTTCAGCAGCGCTACTTTGCCGAATACGGTACCTCGGCTGCGCGTATTATGTCGCAACTGGCCCTGCGCCAGCGCAATCCCATGGACTCCACGGCTGTGATCAATATGGTGTGCGGTCCTGCAGGTGAACCGATGGTACGCGCGCTCGAAGAGTGCCACCAGGACACGAATCTCTATCGCAACGCGCTCGATCGCCTGTCCCAGGCGGCGGAACTCATGCCCGCCGAGCGCGCCGAGGCCGTGCTGGTGCTGTTTGTCGCCGTCGGTTGTTCGGCGGATGTGCGGTCCTCGGTGAACTATGCCATCGACTACGCACACGCGACCTGTGGCGGAGGCACATCCACGCCGCGTTCGCTTGGCATGTCGCTGACTGCGGGCGAACGCGAACCCGCCCCGGCGCACCCCTTGGGCTTGCTGCGCGTGCAAAACAGTTTTGTCGTGAGTGCCCCGCGCTGGATTCAGCCGAGTGAGCAGGGTGTTGAGATTGGCGCGCTGGCCACTGGTGAGGGCGATATTACCGACGTCGGCGACGATGTCTCGGCCCGCCATGCCCATATCTGGTGCGATGCTCAAAATATCTGGCACGTCGAGGACTTGTCGTCCACCAACGGAACCGTGGTGGTAAACGGGGCCACGCGCGTCTGCATTCAGGTCGAGCCCGGCCGTTCCGCCCAACTCAATCCCGGCGACGAGCTCAAGCTCGGCGAATCCACTACCTACGCCATCCTCTTCGGTGCTCTCTAGCCGGCAGATAGGGACGTTCCTTTTCTCTGCCGGCTGGGGACACTCCTTGGCGCGCCAGAGCTGGTCGCCCGGGGATGGAGGGGCCATTTTGGCCCTTGGCGGTCACCTGAGGTAAACCTTTACCGCCCGCCTATATTTGCCGAAATTACACTTGACGGCGGGGTACAATAAACCCGCATGCGGATTTCCGTTGCGGGCGCTTCCCATCGCCGGGGCGTGCCCGGGAGCATCCGGCATGCGGCCTTTGCGGCGCTCGGTCATGTGCAAGACGGGCGGTCGGGTCTGTGGGGCGCATCAGCTGTCCCTCGCCTCGGCATGTCTTCTCTCCACGCCACGTACCTGCTGCTGAGCCTGCCTGCCAGATGATTGGAAGCAACAGCGTAAATCCCATCACGCCAACATCCCGGCGATCGCCGGGGCCTGTATACCTATATGAGAGGAGAGGGGTATATGGCGCGTAAGTTTAAGTCTATGGACGGCAACGAGGCGGCCGCATATGTTTCGTATGCGTACACCGAGGTAGCGGGAATCTATCCCATTACGCCGTCCAGCCCGATGGCCGACCATGTCGACCAGTGGGCGGCCCAGGGTCGCAAGAATATCTTCGGCACCCCGGTCAAGGTCGTCGAGATGGAGTCCGAGGCAGGTGCAGCCGGTACCGTTCACGGTTCGCTGGGCGCCGGTGCTCTGACCACCACCTACACGGCTTCTCAGGGTCTGCTCCTGATGATCCCGAACATGTACAAGATCGCGGGCGAGCAGCTCCCGGGCGTCTTCCACGTCTCCGCGCGTTGCGTCGCTTCCCACGCCCTGAACATTTTTGGCGATCACTCCGACGTCATGGCCTGTCGTCAGACCGGCTTCGCCATGCTCGCCGAGGGCAACGTCCAGGAGGTCATGGACCTCTCGCCGGTGGCTCACCTTGCCGCCATCGAGGGTAAGACCCCGTTCCTTAACTTCTTCGACGGCTTCCGCACCAGCCACGAGATCCAGAAGGTCGCCATGTGGGACTACAAGGATCTGGCCGAGATGTGCGACATGGACGCCGTCCAGGCTTTCCGCGACCACGCGCTCAACCCTGAGCACCCGCACACCCGCGGCAGCCACGAGAACGGCGATATCTTCTTCCAGAACCGTGAGGCCTGCAACAAGGTCTACGACGAGCTTCCCGCCGTCGTCGAGGGCTACATGAAGAAGATCAACGAGAAGCTCGGCACCGATTACGGCCTGTTCAACTACTACGGCGCTCCCGATGCTGATCGCGTCGTCGTGTGCATGGGCTCCTTCTGCGACGTGCTTGAGGAAGTCATCGACTACCTCAACGCTCACGGCGAGAAGGTCGGCCTGGTCAAGGTTCGCCTGTTCCGTCCGTTCTCCATCAAGCACTTCGTCGACGTTCTCCCCGAGACCGTCCAGAAGATCGCCGTCATGGACCGCACCAAGGAGCCGGGTTCCATCGGCGAGCCGCTCTACCAGGACGTCGTCTCCGCTCTCTACGAGGCCGGCAAGACGGGCATCAAGGTCGTCGGCGGCCGTTACGGCCTGGGCAGCAAGGATACGCCTCCCGCGTCCGCGTTCGCTGTCTTCGAGGAGCTCAAGAAGGACGAGCCCAAGCGCGAGTTCACCATCGGCATTGTCGATGACGTGACCAACCTGAGCTTGCCCGAGGCCGAGGATGCGCCCAACACCGCAGCCCCCGGCACCATCGAGTGCAAGTTCTGGGGTCTGGGTGGCGACGGTACCGTCGGCGCCAACAAGAACTCGATCAAGATCATCGGCGACCACACCGACAAGTACGTTCAGGCCTACTTCCAGTACGACTCCAAGAAGACCGGCGGCGTCACCGTCTCGCACCTGCGCTTTGGTGATTCCCCGATTCGCTCGCCGTACTACGTGACCAAGGCCGACTTTGTCGCCTGCCACAACCCCAGCTACATCGTCAAGGGCTTCAAGATGGTCCGCGACGTCAAGCCGGGCGGCACCTTCCTGGTCAACTGCCAGTGGAGCGACGAGGAGTTCGCCGAGCACATGCCCGCCGTGGCTAAGCGCTACATCGCGAACAACAACGTCAACGTCTACCTGATCGACGCTATCGACCTGGCCGCCAAGGTCGGCATGGGCAAGCGCACCAACACGGTGCTCCAGTCCGCCTTCTTCGCGCTGGCCAAGGTCCTGCCCGCCGAGGACGCCCTGCAGTACATGAAGGACGCGGCTACCAAGTCCTACATGAAGAAGGGCCAGGCTATCGTCGACGCCAACCACAAGGCCATCGATGCCGGCGCTACCGCTTTCCGTAAGTTCGAGGTTCCGGCCGACTGGGCTACCGCCGAGGACGCCGCTCCCGTCGAGCTCTCCGAGGAGACCAAGTCCGCCATCGCCCAGCAGGTCAAGAACCTGCTCGAGCCCATCGATCGCATGGATGGCGACAGCCTGCCCGTTTCCGCCTTCGTCGGTTGCGCCGACGGCCAGTTTGAGCTGGGCGCCTCCGCATACGAGAAGCGCGGCGTCGCCGTGGTCGTTCCCCACTGGGACGAGACCAAGTGCATCCAGTGCAACCAGTGCGCCTATGTGTGCCCGCATGCCACCATCCGTCCGTTCGCGATGACCGAGGACGAGGCTGCCGCCGCGCCCGAGGCTACCCGCACGCTCGACGCTATGGGCCCCAAGGCCAAGGGCATGAAGTTCACCATGGCTGTGTCCCCGCTCGACTGCATGGGCTGCACCAACTGCGTCAAGGTCTGCCCCAAGGGCGCCCTCGAGATGGTTCCCACCGAGCAGGAGATGGACCAGCAGCCCGTTTGGGACTACATGGTCGAGAACGTCTCCGAGAAGAAGGAGCTCATCGCGGCCAACGTCAAGGGTAGCCAGTTTAAGCAGCCCTACCTGGAGTTCTCCGGCTCCTGCGCCGGCTGCGCCGAGACCGCCTATGCACGTCTGGTGACCCAGGTCGCTGGCGACCGCATGTTCATCTCCAACGCCACCGGCTGCTCCTCCATTTGGGGCAACCCCGCTGCCACCGCTCCTTACTGCAAGGACAAGGACGGTCACGGCCCGGCGTGGAACAACTCCCTGTTCGAGGACAATGCCGAGCACGGTCTGGGCATGGCCGTTGGCTATGAGGCCGTTCAGAAGAAGCTGATCGCCGCCACCCAGGACATCATCGCTGCCGATGGTCCGTCCGATGAGCTCAAGGCTGCCGGCCAGGCTTGGATCGACTCCGTCAACGACGCCGAGGCCTCCAAGACCGCTGCTGCTGCCTACGTTGCCGAGCTCGAGAAGTGCGGCTGCGACGCTTCCAAGGCGATCCTCGCCGACAAGGCTTACCTCACCAAGAAGTCCTTCTGGATCTTCGGCGGCGACGGCTGGGCCTACGACATCGGCTTCGGTGGCCTGGACCACGTCTTGGCTTCCGGCCACAACGTCAACGTCTTCGTCTTCGACACCGAGGTCTACTCCAACACCGGCGGTCAGGCCTCCAAGGCCTCGAACCTGGGCCAGGTTGCTCAGTTCGCTGCTGCCGGTAAGGTGACCAAGAAGAAGTCCCTGGCCGAGATCGCCATGAGCTACGGCTACGTCTACGTGGCGCAGGTCGCCATGGGCGCCAACCCGGCTCAGACCCTCAAGGCCATCCACGAGGCCGAGGCCTACGACGGCCCGTCCCTCATCATCGGCTACAGCCCCTGCGAGATGCACTCCATCAAGAAGGGCGGCATGCAGAACTGCCAGGCCGAGATGAAGAAGGCTGTCGAGTGCGGTTACTGGAACCTCTTCCGCTTCAACCCCGAGGCTGCTGCCGGCAAGAAGTTCTCGCTCGATTCCAAGGAGCCCGCGGGCGGTTATCAGGAGTTCCTGATGAACGAGGCCCGTTACGCTTCGCTGACGCGTTCCTTCCCCGAGCGCGCCGAGGAGCTCTTCAAGGAGAATGAGCAGGCCGCTATGGACCGCTATCAGCACCTGCTGAAGCTCAAGACGGTGTACAACGAGGCCTAGGTCTCCCACCACAGGATCTGAGGGCTAACCTTCGCGGACGTCCTCGGACATGAAAGAACCCCCGCTTCGCACTACGTGCGGCGGGGGTTCTTTCGTCCTGCGGAGTGTCCGCGAAGGTTAGCCCTCAGATCCTGCTACGACTACGTCCTCGGATTGTGTGGGCGGATGACGGACGTAGTTGGCCGGGTATTCCGTCCCCTTCGCTGTTTCGCGGCTTTGCCGCGAAACCTCGCGCCACCTTGGGGATGGATGGGGGACTTGGCTGTTGCCGCCTTTTCGGAGCGCTTCTTTATTCCTTTTGCTGGATGAAAAGCCCCTTGTTTTTGCAGTGGTGCATACTTGACTTATAAGTGCATAGAATCTCGCATAGCGCGAGTAAGATATTGCGCTGTCCGTTTTGTGTTTAGCAGAGATGTAGTTTGCATAATCCGACATAATCCTCGCTTCATTTAAATAAAGTCGCACGTAAATTACGTAGATATGTCTGAGCTGGAGTTCTGTACGCTGAGCGGACAAAAACGACCGTTCACCGTTCCGCTATTTTCAAAATGAATAAAATGAGCGATAAAGAGAATATAAACCTTAATAAACTCGCGTATCGCACGGACGCGGGTTATTAATGGGTTGTAGGCCTTTTACAGAAAGGATTCCAGCAATGTCTAAGCCTCTTGGCAAGCCCGATCGTATCGTCGTCGCCCTTGGCGGCAACGCCCTCGGCAACAACCCCGTTGAGCAGATCGAGGCCGTGAGCAACACCGCTCACGCTCTTCTCGGCCTGATCGAGCAGGGCAACGAGATCATCATCACCCACGGCAACGGCCCGCAGGTCGGCATGATCCAGAACGCCTTCGCTGCTGCCCACGATGCCATCGGTACCCCCGAGATGCCGCTGCCCGAGTGCGGCGCCATGTCCCAGGGCTACATTGGTTATCACCTGCAGCAGGGCATCGGCCGCGAGATGCACAAGCGCTATAAGCGTTGGCACGCCGCCACCGTCGTCACCCAGATCGAGTGCGACCCGGATGATCCCGCGTTCAAGAACCCGACCAAGCCGATCGGCCCCTTCTACACCGAGGAGCAGGCCAAGGAGTTCATGGCCGAGGATCCCTCCAAGGTCTTTGTCGAGGATTCCGGCCGCGGCTGGCGTCGCGTCGTCGCTTCCCCCGATCCCAAGAAGATCGTCGAGGCTGACTCAATCCTCAACCTGCTCGACAACGAGTTCATCGTCATCGCCTGCGGTGGCGGCGGCATCCCCGTCGTCCGCGACTACGAGAACAAGGGCTGCTACAAGGGCGTTCCCGCCGTCATCGACAAGGACCTGGGCGGCGAGCTGCTGGCCGAGGACTGCGACGCCGACGTTCTGTTCCTGCTGACCGCCGTTGAGCATGTCGCCATCAACTTTGGCAAGCCCAACCAGGAGGAGCTCGAGGACCTCACCGCCGACGAGGCCGAGCGCCTGGCCGACGAGGGTCAGTTCGGCAAGGGTTCCATGGAGCCCAAGGTTCGCGCTGCCATCAAGTTCGCCCGTTCCCGCAAGGGCCGCACCTGCATCATCGGCGCCCTGGACAAGGCCGCCGAGACCATGGCCGGCCTCTCCGGTACCCGCATTCACGAGTAGTCTCTACTCTGTTGCCTCTCTCGTGGGCGCCAGGCAAAGCGCCCGCAAACTAGCCTCTCTTCATGAGCCCCGCAGTCCGCTCCGACTGCGGGGCTTTTGTTTCAACCCGGCACTTAGGGACGTTCCTTTCCTGCCGGCAGCCTAGGGCTGGTCATTGGGGACAGACTTAAATGCGTGGCACCGATCAACTGCGGAAAGCGCATCCCACAATGAGTGTCCAAAGCGGGGCACAGTTTCCCAGGTACTCATTTAAGTCTGTCCCCAATGAGTGCCCAATGACTAGTAGTAGGCCCACATGGCTTCGACTTCGTTGAGGACCTCTACGACGCCCCAGCGGCGGGCGCTGCGGCTGGCCGAGTTGGGGTCGTAGACGCCAATCTGGTTGGCATTGTCGATGCCGTAGAGCACGATGTAGTGGCCTACGTTGGTAAACGTACCGGGGCGCACTGCGGCGATGACGGGCGCACCCGAGCGAAGTGCTTGGGTAATCGATTCGCGATCGTTGTAGAGCTGTGTTCCGTTGAGCCCCAGCTGCCACGCACCGCCTGTCATAAACGACCACTCGGTGGCACCAGTGGGGGCGTAGTTGCCGGCTTCGGCCAGTGCGCATATATCGACCGGCGTCTTATCGGTATGGCCGGTCTTAAAGATATAGACCATGGTGAGGCAGGTAGGACCGCAAGCGTTTTCGCGAATAGTGCCACCGGCATAGGGCAGCTCCGACCATGCGGGGTCAATTTGGTAGATGTGGGGCATGGTGCCGGCCTGCCATTGCGAGCGTGGGGTCGAGAACGCAAAGGAGTAACCGGGCGCGACGGGAGCTTTAAGCAGCTTGTCCTCGGCAGTGGGCTCAAGACCGGCTGATCCGTGGGAGATACAGGATCCCAAAAACACAAAGACGAGGCAGGCGGCGATGGAGCAGAGCGCAAGGCGTAGGCGGCGGGCCGGAAGCGCGTGGCTTGTGGTATGTGACGCGGGGTGAGGGGCGGAATTGCCGCGATCGCGTTGAGGTCGCGAAAAGGAGCGCTTGACGTAGTAGTCGGTCTTATGTCGATCGTAGCGGCGTGGCTGCGATGTGTCGGTCTGGCGTTGGCGTGTGCTCGTACTCACGCGGTCTGACTGCTGCACGGTACGGCTTTGTTGCCGCGAAGAAGCCCCGAGCTGCTCTTGGGGGCGCTGCGGGTTGTCGTTGACGGAGGTGATTCTGGGCGTTGGCGTGGCGCGGCCGGCAAGGCGCACGCTTTGTGGCCGTTGGTCGCCGTCATTGTATCCGTATGCCATTCGAATCACCTTGCCTCATGTGTAACTTGTCTATCCTACATAAAAAGATGCACGACACATGGGTATGTGCGCCAAAAGCCTGACAAATGGTATGAACGTTGCCACGCCGCGCGCCAAGCGTCACGGCAACAGGTATTCAAAAGCAGACAAGATGAAAGCGTCCAAGACGAATGACGTCTCCCGCCGTTCGTCCCAAAAACGGTGCCGCTCGTTTTGCAGTTCTGCCTTCGGTCGAGCTGCGAGCGGCGCTGCTGCGCCAAGGCCGTATCTTAAAGCCATGGAATAAAAGCGCGCGGCAAAACGGACCGCGCAAGGGGTGACGCCAAGGGCGTCAAATAGGAAAGGAGGGGAACAATGGCGGACAAGAACGCAGAAGTTGCAGTCGAGGATAACGGCGGCATGAAGAAAACGCTCTCGCTCTGGAACTTCTTCACCATCGGCTTCGGTGCCATCATCGGTACCGGTTGGGTTCTGCAGGTCGGCGACTGGATGGTCGTGGGCGGCGGTCCCGTTCCCGCTATGATCGCATTCCTCTTGGGTGCAATCTTCCTCGTGCCCGTCGGAGCTGTTTTCGGTGAGCTCACGGCTGCTATCCCCATCTCGGGCGGCATCGTCGAGTATGTCGATCGTAGCTTTGGCCGTACGCTGAGCTACATCACCGGATGGCTTTTGGCCCTGGGCAACGGCATCCTGTGCCCGTGGGAGGCCATCGCCATCTCGACCCTCGTGTCCGAGATGTTCGGTAGCCTGCCCGGTCTTGAGTGGCTGCGCGTCGTCAAGCTCTACACCATCTTGGGCGCCGACGTTTACCTGTTCCCGACGCTGATCGCGCTCGGCTTTGCAGTCTACGTCATCTTCCTCAACTTCCGCGGCGCCAGCTCGGCTGCCAAGCTCCAGGCCTTCCTGACCAAGGCCCTGCTCTGCGGCATGCTGCTCGCCATGGGCGTCTCACTGTTCACCGGCTCGCCGGACAACGCCATGCCCGTGTTCTCCCAGGTCACCGGCGCTGGCGGCGGCAAGGCCGCTACCGAGAGCACCAGCCTGTTCGCCGGCATCGTGTCGGTCCTGGTACTGACCCCGTTCTTCTACGCCGGCTTCGACACCATTCCTCAGCAGGCTGAGGAAGCAGCCGAGGGCCTCAACTGGAACAAGTTCGGCAAGATCATCTCCCTGGCACTGCTGGCCGCCGGCGGCTTCTACATGGTCTGTATCTACTCGTTTGGCACCATCCTCGACTGGCATGAGTTCGTTAAGAGTCCGGTTCCCGCGCTCGCCTGCCTCAAGGGCATCAACATGCTCCTGTACCTGGCCATGCTCGTCATCGCCACGCTTGGACCCATGGGCCCGATGAACTCCTTCTACGGCGCCACGAGCCGCATCATGCTCGCCATGGGCCGCAAGGGCCAGCTGCCCGAGCAGTTCGCCGAGGTCGACCCCAAGTCCGGCGCCCCCAAGCTCGCCTGCGTCGTCCTGGGTGTCATCACCGTCGTCGGTCCGTTCCTGGGCAAGAACATGCTCATCCCTCTGACCAACGTGTCGGCTCTTGCCTTCATCTTCTCCTGCGGCATGGTCGCCCTCGCTTGCCTGCGCATGCGCTTCACCGAGCCTGACCTGCCTCGTCCCTACGAGGTGCCCGGCGGCAAGTTTGGCATCGGCCTCGCTATCGCTGCCTGCGCTATCATCATCGGCCTGCTCGTGATTCCGTTCTCTCCCGCCTCCCTCAACATGGTGGAGTGGAGCATCGTGATCGGCTGGCTGGCCGTCGGCCTGGCTCTCATGGCCTTCACCAATTCCCGCAAAAAGTAACGCCGAGCCGGGGCGGATCAGGTGCGCGGGACCCTCTCTTCCGCGCACCGAACCCGGCGCCACTTGGGTAGCTTTGTGAGGCCTTAACCCAACACGGCCTCGCCCACTATATGGATCCATAAGGAGGAACCATGTCCACTAAGTATGCAATCGTTGGCGGCAAGCTCATCGACGGTACCGGTGCCGAGCCGGTCGAGAACTCCCTCGTTCTCGTCGACGACAACGGCAAGATCGAGTACGCCGGCGCCATGCGGGACCTTCCCGAGGGCGTTGAGGTCATCGACGCCGCCGGCAAGACCGTCCTTCCCGGCCTGATCGACACCCACCTGCACTTCTCGGGCAACTTGACCGATGATGACACCGACTGGGTCATGCAGCCGCTCCTCGAGAAGCAGGCCGTCGCCGTCAAGCAGGCCTACGACTGCCTCACCCACGGCCTCACCACCGTCTGCGAGATCGGCCGCTTTGGTATCCAGATCCGTGACTGCATCGACAAGGGCGTCTTCAAGGGCCCGCGCGTTCTGGCCACCGGCCTTGGCTTCTGCCGCGTTGCCGGCCACGGCGACTCGCACCACTGCAGCCAGGAGCTCAACAAGGAATCGCACCCCTGGGGCGATCAGGTCGACGGTCCTTGGGATCTGCGCAAGGCCGTCCGTCGTCGCCTGCGCGAGAACCCCGATGCCATCAAGATCTGGGCTACCGGTGGCGGCATCTGGCGCTGGGACTCCGGCCGCGACCAGCACTACTGCTCCGAGGAGATTCAGGCCGTGGTCGAAGAGGCCAAGATGGTCGGCATCCCCGTGTGGAGCCACTGCTACAACAACCACGCCGCTGCCTACGATTCCGTTCGCTTTGGCTGCGAGCAGCTGATTCACGGCTTCGATATCGATGAGCGTACCATGGACCTCATGGCCGAGCAGGGCACCTTCTTCACCCCGACGATCGCCTTCCTGCCCACCTGGTACGCCACCTATCCGCCCGTTTACGTCCCCGAGCTGCACGACAAGTACGAGGGCACCCTGGTCGAGAAGGAGCTGCAGCGCAACTACGACTGCCTGCGCGAGGCCAAGAAGCGCGGTGTCGTCATGACGATCGGCTCCGACTCCTTCTCCTTCGTCACCCCGTACGGCACCTGCTCCATCGAGGAGATGTACGAGTTCGTCGACAAGATCGGCTTCACCCCGGTCGAGACCATCACCTGTGCCACTCTCAACGGTGCCAAGATGTGCCACATCGAGGACGAGACCGGTTCCATCGAGGCCGGCAAGTGCGCCGACCTGCTGGTCGTCAACGGTGACGTCGCCGCCGACATCCACGTGCTCAACACCGACAACATGGACGTCATCATGAAGGACGGCTGGATTGTCGAGGCCGGCACCTTCGGCGAGGCAAACAAGTACAGCGCCTAAGCTACCGTTCATCGATGGCTTGATGTAAAACACAGTATTTGATTGCATAATGCAATGGAGAGGGTCGCTTGCGGCCCTCTTTATTGCTATGGGGTGCGTCAGTGGGAAGGAGATGACGGTGGATCTCAATAGGCTGATTCTGGGCAAGAGCTACAACTCTACCAAGGTCTTTCGTACCGCTCAGCATGTGGTTCAAGCCATCTTGCTCGGTATTGTCGTTCCGCTGCTTATCCTGCTGCTCATCTGGGATCTAACCGATAATCCCAATCCCGTTCCGGCCGTTGTCGTCATTGCCGGCTTGGTCATGCTGTGCTTCTTCTTCTCGTACGTCTTTGTCGTTCCCGACGACCTCACATCGAGCGCTACCGACCGCACGCTCGCCATCGCGTCGAAAATATTCGCCTACACGTCGCGCGGCCTTACGCCCGAAGCTGCCCTGGGCGCCTCTAAGATCATCCTGTCCGAAACTATCGCCTCTGCCATCTGCTTTACCGACGGCAAACAGGTGTTGGCAAGCTGGGGCGAGGACTCGGCAAAATGCCCCGCGGGCACCCCGGTGGTGCTGCGGACCACGCTCAATGTGATCAACAGCGGTGAGCAAAGCGTGTTCTCGCGCGATGCCTCGACCGAGACGGGTGGCTACTTTCCGCGCCTGCGCGCCGGTATTGTCGCACCGCTTACCGTGCGCGGGCATTGCGTGGGCACGCTCGAGCTGTATTATCCCCGTCTGAGCAGCATCGATATGCGCCAGACGGCGCTTGCCTCGGGCTTTGCCGACCTCATTTCCACGCAGCTTGCAAGCTTTGAGCTCGAGCGCCAGGACGAGCTTACGGCCCGCGTGGAGCTGCGCGCCTTGCAATCGCAGGTCGATCCTCATTTTCTATTCAATACCATCAGCACCATCGTGTCGCTCGTACGTATCGAGCCGGACAAGGCCAGGTCGCTGCTGATCGACTTTTCCAATTACTACCGTCAGACGCTTTCTGATTCCGATACCCTCACAACGCTCGAGCACGAGGTGGAGCAGGGCACTCGCTATATCAATCTTATGCAGGCTCGTTATGGCGACGGCCGTCTGCGCGTCTCGGTCGATATCGACTTTGAGGTGCGCGATTGCATGGTGCCGCCGTTTATCTTGCAGCCGTTGCTCGAAAACTGCATCAAGCACGCGCAGCGCGAGACCGAGCCGCTTTCTATTCATGTTAGGGCTTTCGAGACCGATGACGGTTTGGAAATCATCGTCGAGGACGATGGCATCGGTATGAGCGAAGAGGTCTGCGCGCATCTGTTTGAGCAACATCGCCGAGAGGAGCCCGAGAGCATTACCGCCGACGGCTCCGTCAAGCGAGGTTGCGGCCTGGCGCTCTTCAACGTGCTTCAGCGCATCCATTTCTTTTACGGAGAAGATTCCGGCATGCGCGTGAAGTCCCAGGAGGGCGTGGGAACGCAGGTCATCGTCGAGCTGAACGGCGAGCCGCATGAGCCCGCGCCGTTGACGGCGTAGCACGCGGTTGGATTGAGGGAAAAAGAGGGGAAGCACATATGTCCGAAGGCTGGAACATCTTGGTGGTTGATGACGAGCCTCCAATTAGGGCTGAGCTACGCTATCTGTTGGAAAAGGATATGCGTGTGGGTCAGATTGCCGAGGCGGGCAATGTCACCGAAGCCGTGGAGTCGATTCTGTCGAATAAGCCCGACGTGCTGTTTTTAGACATTACCATGCCCGGTCGCTCGGGAATTGAGCTTGCCGAGACGCTGCAGAACCTAAAGACGCCGCCGGTGGTTGTGTTTGTGACGGCGTTTGCCGAGTTTGCCGCCGATGCGTATAACCTCGATGCGGTCGACTATGTCGTCAAGCCGGTCGAGGACGCACGCCTGTCAAAGGCACTCGACAAGATTGAGGCAGCCTTGGGTGCCCGTCGTGTTATCCACGCTCCGCGCCAGCCTTTGCGTCTGACGGTGGACCGCGGGGGCAAAAAGGTGTTCATTCCCGCCGCAGACGTCTGCTACTTTGAGGCGCGCGCCGATTTTTGCAATGCCATCTGCGCCGAGGGAACGTACCTGATCAATGAGTCGATCTCTTCGCTCGAGCGTCGCTTGGTCTCCGAGGGCTTTATTCGCGTTCATCGCAGCTATCTGGTCAATTTGGAAGACGTGCACAATGTTGAGATCGGTTCCACGGGTCTTATGGAGCTCAGGCTCGACCACGTGAACTCGACGGTGCCGGTGTCCCGTCGTCGTGCTGCCGAGGTCAAGTCGCACCTGGGGCTTGCGTAAGAGGCTTGCGTGCCGTCGTTTACCATCGCAGGTTTGGCATGGGCGCGCGGTGGGCATAATGGGTGGCATCGAATGAAATCGAAAGGATCATTATGCCCGCGCTTATCACCCATCATCTGTTTGGCGAGGAAAGCATCGACCGTCTTCCGCAGGGCGTCATCGCGTCCGATGAAGAGCGCATTGCCTTTATCTTGGGCAACCAAGGCCCCGACCCGTTCTTCTTTCACATTCTGACACCGCGTGTTTCCGACTGCACGCTGCTGGCACAGGTCATGCATCGGTCGCGCATGTCTCGTCAGTTTGCGTGCCTGCGCGACGGCGTGTCACATCTGCTGCCGCGCGACGCCAGCTTGGGTCGCGCCTTTGCGCTGGGCCTGCTGTCTCATTACGTGCTCGACCGCAACGCCCACCCCTTTGTCTATGAGCAGCAGTTTGGCATCGTGGAATCCGACTCAGAGCTTGAGGATTCGAGCAGTCAGGTCCATGCCGTGATCGAGAGCGACCTGGATGTACTGATGCTGCAGCTTAAACGCGATGGCGCTACGGTCGACGATTACCCGCCGGCGGGCGAGATCGTTACCACCGACCGTATCAATCGCGCTGCCGGCGTGCTGATGAGCTATGTTGCCGGACGCGTGTACGGCATTGACATTCCGGCGGGGGAGTACGGTGCTGCCGTTGCCAATATGCAGCGACTTTACCGCGCGATTGAGCCGGCCGACTCCGCAAAGACGCGCGCGATCTCGCTGGTTGAGGGCTTGGTGCACGACTACTCGCTGCTCGACGGCCTTGCCCATCGCGTGACGACGGAGCTGCCCGAGCGCACCGGTAACCTGGGCCATCTGACATGGAAGAACCCCTTTACCGACGAGGTCTCGACTGAGAGTTTCCCCGAGGTCTTTGATCGCGCGCTGGTCGATTACGAGTGCACGGTCGCACGTTTTATCGAGACCGGTGACATGGATGCCGTGACCAGTCACGTCAACTACAGCGGTCGCGTGCTCGAAGCCGATGAGGAGTTTGACCGCGAGGAATAGGGCTCGTGCGTGCCCCTTTGCCGAATCCTTACCGGCGGTTCTGGACAATTGGGGTACGATGAACTAACTGCATATCGGGCGAATACGAAGGGTCCCTGTCCATGAAATACACCAAGCTCGAGCGTAACTGGGTTATGTATGATGTGGGCAATTCGGCCCTCGTGCTGCTCAATACCTCGGTGGTGCCCATTTACTTTAACGCCATCAATACCGGCGCTTCTTCGGCCGACCTGGTGGTCGCCTGGGGCAATGCGCAGACGATCGCCTCGCTGGTCATCGCCATGCTCATGCCCATTCTGGGCGCGCTTGCCGACTACGCCGGCAACAAGATCAAGTTCTTCTTGGGCTTCTTCCTCACGGGCCTGGTGCTTTGCTTGGCGCAGGCTATCCCAATGTCCGCCATGGCATTTTTGACCGTGTACGTGCTGTGCACCATCGGCCTTAACTCTTCTATGACGTTCTACGACGCCATGCTGCCCGACATTACCACCGACGAGCGCATGGACGCCGTGTCCAGCTCGGGCTATGCCTGGGGCTACATCGGTTCCACTGTGCCGTTCGTCATCTGCCTGGCGCTCATCATGGGTGGCCCCGCTCTTGGCGTCCCTACCATACTGGCAACGCGTCTGTCTTTTATCATCACTGGTGCCTGGTGGCTCATCTTTACCCTGCCGCTCATTCGCACCTATAAGCAAAAGTACGGTCGCGAGCGCGGTCCCGAGGACACCATCGGCCACATCGTGGGCGGTGTGTTCTCCGAGGTCGGACACACCATGCGCGAGATCGCCCACAACAAGACCGTGCTGGTCTACATGGTCGCGTTCTTCTTCTATATCGATGGCGTCCACACGGTCATTTCCATGGCTACCAGCTACGGCTCGGCTTTGGGCATCGATTCGACGCAGCTGGTGCTGGCGCTGCTCGTTACGCAGTTCGTGGCCTTTCCGTCCGCCATCATCTATGGCAAGCTCGCCGGACGCGTGGGCACGCTCAACATGATCTTGGTGGCGGTCGCCGCCTACATGGGCATTGTGCTGTTCGCCGCGTTCTTCTTAAAGACCGCCTTTGAATTCTGGGTGCTTGCCATTATGGTCGGCCTGTTCCAGGGCGGCGTGCAGGCGCTTAGCCGTAGCTACTTTGGCCGCATTATCCCCAAGGAAAAGTCCAACGAGTACTACGGCTTCTTTGACATCTTTGGTCGTTATGCAAGCGTTATGGGCACCTTCCTGGTGTCGGTCGTCACCTCGCTGACCGGCAACCCGTCGCTGGGCGTCCTTTCCATTGGCGTGCTGCTGGTCGTTGGCTTTATGCTGCTGGTTCGCCTGTCCCGCATGACTCGGGCAGCAGAGCATGCCGCATAGGAGCGAGCGGCTATTGTGCCTGTCCACGGTACTCTTTTGGGGTTATCCGCAATAAACATTGCGACTTGCGAGCAATGATTTGCCCAAGTGGGTATGATGGAATCAGCTAGGTCGCGGGGCGTCGCCTGTGTTTGGCGGCGTCCCGTTTTTGTGTTGCAGGGAGGGTAAGGCATGAACGCCACAGTCGTGATTCCAACGTATTGGGCGGGCGATGACGCTTGCGCAAACGCCCCTGGCACCTATGACCATTCGACGCGACTCAACGCCGACAATCCCGAACTCGACCGCTGCCTGGCCTCGCTTGAGCAGGTACGTGACATCCCGCGCATCATCCTTTTGGTGGTCTGTCCCGTTTCTGCCACAGCCGATGTGTCGCTGCGCGTGCACGAGATTGTCGACGCGCATCCCACGCTCAAGGTCACCGTTGTCACCAACACCCAGGCCTCGCGCATCGCAGACCGGGTTGCTCAGATCGCGCCCAAGGGTTCGGGCGAGTGCGTGAGCCTGCGAGGCTACGGTGCCATCCGCAATATGGGGCTAGCCTGCGCCGCTGTGCTGGGGCATGACGCGGTTATCTTCTTGGATGACGATGAGACTGTCATCGACGCCGACTTTATGAAGCGCGCGACCTATGCGTTGGGGCAGCAGACGCGTCAGGGCTTGCCGATCTTGGTCAAGAGCGGCTATTTCTACGATCGCGACGGCTCGCCGCTGGCTCCCACGGACAAGGCGGGCATCTGCCATCGTTGGTGGACCAAGCGCATCGAGTTCAACCGTTGGATGAAAAAGGCGCTTTCGGGCACCCGCATCTCGCGCTCCAACTACGTGTGCGGCGGCCTGATGGCCCTGCACGCCCGCGCCTTTACGCGTGTGGCCTTTGACCCGTTTATCACCCGCGGCGAGGACTTGGATTACCTCTTTAACATGCGCATGTTTGGCTACGACGTGTGGTTCGATAACGAGTGGACCGTGCGCCATCTGCCTCCGGAGTCCGAAAAGCGCTCACCGCGCTTTATGCAGGATGTATACCGTTGGTACTACGAACGGGCCAAGTTGACATTCGCCGCGCATCAAAAGGAGCTCATTCCCGTTACGGCGGCATCGCTCATGCCCTACCCGGGCCCGTGGATTTCGCGCGAGCTCGACGACCGCGTGCGCAAGACCGCTATGGTCCGCAGCGTGTTTACCCGCGAGCATGAGGGCTACCTGCGCATCTGGCGCCATGGTATCGACGAGGCAAAGGCCTATGCGCGCCAAAACGCTGCAAGCTACCTGCGTTTCCAGAGCTTTTGGCCCAAGATCATGGACGGGCTTTGGCGTGACGCACAACTGATCAGTATCCTGGAGGGGGCCGAATGATCGACCGCCGCGCCCAGCGCGATAGTTCAATATCAATCTTTCGCATCATTGCCGTTGCCTGCGCCATTTGCGTGCTGGTGTACTTTATTTTTGCCTTGGTGACCGGTATCGAGCCGATTGCCACGGTGATTGCCTGCGCGCTGCTGTGCATCTTTCTGTGCATCTTTATCTTTTTGACGCTCAATCCCGATTCGGTGCGTTCCCAGTACACCGAGGAGACGCTCTCGGTGGCCTCGGCCATGCTCGAGGACATTAAGGGCGGTCTGACGCAGGAGTCGGCGCGTTTGGTGTGCCGGCGCATTTTGCCCGAGACACGCGCCATGACGGTGGCCATCACCGACGAGGGCAACGTGCTTGCCTGCGCAGGCGAGTTTGAGGAAAAACTACTGCCAGATTCTCCCATCCACACGCTTGCCACACGCTACGTTATCGAACATGGCATCGTGCAGTCGTTCAACCGTATGGTGGATGTCGTGGGCTCGGATGGCTCGCACAACCAAGTCCCCGCCGGCATTATCGCCCCCATCAAGGTGGGCGATCGTACCGTCGGCACGCTCAAGTTCTACTACAAGACCCCGCGCGCCGTCGACCGTACCCAGTACGCGCTTGCCTCGGGCTTTGCCGAGATCTTGTCCACGCAGCTCGCCATCCACGAGCTCGAGGTGCAAAAGGAACTCACGGCGCGCGCCGAGGTGCGTGCGCTGCAAGCGCAGATTAACCCGCACTTCCTGTTCAACACGCTGAACACCATTGCATCGTTTACGCGCACCGACCCGCTGCGGGCCCGCGAACTGCTTCGTGAGTTCTCATCGTTCTATCGTGCCACGCTCGACAACTCGGGATCGCTTATTCCGGTCTCGCGCGAGGTCGCACAGACCAAGCGCTACCTTACCTTTGAGAAGGCCCGCTTTGGCGAGGACCGCGTGCTTGCGACGTTCGATGTGTCCGAGGACGTGGAAGATACGCTGGTGCCGGCGTTCGTGATCCAGCCGATCGTCGAGAACGCCGTGCGTCATGGTATGGGCGATGACGACGCCCTGAGGATCGACGTGACCGTTCACCAAGACGGCGAGGATGCGATCTTGATTGCCGTGGCCGATAATGGCGTGGGCATGGATGAGGGTACCGCCGCCAGACTGTTTGACGAGCGTTCTGCCCGTCCCGACGCCAGCTCTCCCCAGGGTGGCGGCGCCGGTGTGGCCATGCACAATATTTCGGAGCGCATCCATCGCTTTTATGGGCCGCACTCCTATACGCGTGTCGAATCGGCGCCGGGCAAGGGCACCAAAGTGCTCCTTCATCTTGATTTGTCAGAGAGCATCTTTGACATTCAAGAGTAAAATAAAAGGCTACGGGCTCAACGTCATGCGACGGATGCCCGGCGTAGTTAGTTGACGAAAGGTTTTATCCCTATGCTGCGTGCGATGATTGTGGATGATGAGGCGCCGGCTCGCTCGGAGCTTCGCTTCCTGCTCGAGCAAACGGGCAAGATCGGCACGATCACGGAGGCGTCGAGCGTCCGCTCCGCCATCGAGATGCTTATGGAAAGTCGCGTGGATGTCGTGTTTCTCGATATCTCGATGCCCGGTGCCTCGGGCCTGCAACTTGCCGAGGCGCTGCATAAGCTCAAAAATCCGCCGGCGATCGTGTTTGTGACTGCGTATAGTGACCATGCGGTCGAGGCATTCGACGTGGATGCCGTCGATTATCTGATGAAGCCGGTCGAGGAAGCTCGCTTGGACCGCGCGATCGAGAAGGTCATGCAACGCGCCAAGCCGGTTACGGACAGCAAGGTGACCATCGAGCGTATCCCGGTGGAAAAGGGCGGCCGCAAGGTGCTCATTCCCGTGGACGACATTCGCTTTATCATGGCCAAGGACGATTACTCCTGCATCTATACCGTCGATGATCGCTTTTTGTCGACGACCTCGCTGGCGCAGTTTGAGGCCAAGCTCTGCGACTTTGGCTTCTTCCGTGTTCACCGCCGCTATATCGTCAACTTGGCGTGCGTCACGGATGTCGAGACGGTGCCCTCGGGTGCCATCCAGTTGGGCATTACGGGCGTCGACGAACGCGTGCCGGTTTCGCGCCGCCGCGTCGTGCCGCTCAAGAAGGCCCTGAGTCTCTAGCACACTGGCCCCGCAGCCCTGTAGACCCATCGTCTGCGGAGCCGTGGGGCCTTTTTTGTATGTATCTGCCGAATCGTTTTTTGCGGAAGGGATCCCATGAACAGTGCAAGCGCCAAGCGCATCGACATCATCTCGGACACCCACGGCTATCTTTCGCCTGCGCTCTTGGATGAGCTTGAGGGTGCAGACCTGATCATCCACGCTGGCGACCTCACGTCAGAGATGGACTACGAGCACCTATGCGCCATCGCCCCCGTGCGGGCCGTACTGGGCAACAACGATTACTACCGCGACTATGGCCCCGATGTAGACCGTCTTGCGCTCTTTACCTACGAAGGCCTCAAATTCGCCGTAGCCCACTACCGCGAAGACCTTCCGGTGGGATCCGTAGACGTAGCCATCAACGGCCATACCCACGTAACCAAAGAAGCCCAAGTGGGCCGTTGCTTAGTCCTCAACCCGGGCAGCGCCAGCTACCCCAGAGGCACCCGAGGCCCCACCATGGCCAGAATGCTAGTAAAAGACGGCAAGATCATAAGTACCAAGTTTATTGACCTAGACTAACCGCAACAAAAACGGGGGATGTAAAACCGCATCCCCCGTTTTTTATGAGCCAAAGGCCGAGTTTCAACAAGAATAATCAGACCAACCCCACCGCGGAGAACGGGGACCTCGAGCCGCGGAAGCGGCGAGGAGCAAGAACTGTTTGGACAAAGTGACGGCAGGGAGGGTCTCCGGGGCCGGCTGGCGCGGGTTAAGTTTGTCGCGAGTTCCGCACGCAAAGGAAAGCACTTAATGTGCTTTCCGTCTTGCGCAGGACTGTAGAGCAGCAAACTTAACCCGCGCCAGCCGGCCCCGGAGACCCTCCCGGAGGGACCGAGGTTGATTTTCAATCTCAATGCAACAGCCTGAACGGGTCCCGCGTTTCCGCAGCTAGCGCAACGCGGAAATAGCTGCCGGCACCTGGCCGTCGCCTCGTTTCCGCAGGTGGAGAGGCTGTGGAGTCCGGTGCCCCCATGCCGCCGCCGCATGCTCCGCCAGCCCGCCGCGCAGCCGTTCCGGACTCAGCGCAACGGGCCCTCCGGCCCATGTCCCGGACCGCCGCCTATCCCGCCAGCGGCCCCTCGCCCCTCGCGGCCCTGGCCCTGTCGATGCAGCCGGGCGTCAGGTCGAGCTCGCCGGGCGCCAGCTCCTCTATCCCGAACGCGTCCATGAGGGCGGAGGCGTCCTCCCCGAGGGCCATCCGCAGCACCCGCGCCGGCGTCAGGAACCCGAGCGCCCCTCTCGGCTCGGAGTTCACCTGCGACATGAGCAGCGCGCAGTCCGCCGCCGTCAGCCGGTCGAACCTGGCCCCGGAGCCCTTGGGCAGCAGCTTCCTGATCTCCACGTGGTTCTTCTCGCACGCGCCCTTCTGCTGGCTCTGCCGGGGGTCGCAGTAGAAGAGCCTGGTCTCGCCGTCCCGCTCGCCGATCAGCGCCGCGATGGCGTCCTCGTCGGCGAACTCGCTCCCGTTGTCGGTGAGCACGGCGCCGAAGGCGCGCCTCGCGCCGTCCTCGCCGAGGACCCCGCGCAGGGAGGAGAGCGCCGCCAGGACAGAGGCGCACGTGCCGTCCGGCAGCGGCAGGGCCAGCTGGAAGCGGCTCGGGCGGTGCAGGAGCGTGAGGAGCCTGGCGGAGTCGCCCCTGGAGCCCTCGACGGTGTCCATCTCCCAGGCCGCGGCGCAGGCGTCCTCGCCGAGCGCGAGGAACGACGCGTGCGACCTGCGCGACGAGTGGGACGTCGCCCTTCTCGGGGCCCGGCGCGACCTCGGCCTGTAGCCGACCTTGCGCCTGAGCTTCATGTTCGTCATGCCGTCGTAGCCGGCGTCCACCCACCTGTAGACGGTGGAGGCGCTGAGCCCGGGGGTCGTCGCCGCTATCTGCTGCGGGGAGAGCCCGCGCGCGAGCCCGTCCCTGATGGCCGCGAGCTTGGCGGCGGCGCCCTCCTCGGTCTCGTCGATCCCGGACCTGCTCGCCGAGAGCTCGGCGTCGGCCGCCTCCTGCGCCCTCCTTGCGCTGTAGAACACCCTGGGCCTCCTCGAGCAGCCGTAGCCCCTCCTGTGCGAGCAGCCGTTGCAGCACCTCGGCCACGCGGAGAGCCTGGGGCAGGCCCCCGACAGGTCCGCGGGCGCGGGCTCGCCGTAGCGCGAGCGCGGCGCGGTGACGTAGCGGTGCGCCGCCACCTCCCTGGTCACGGTCGAGGGCGACCTGCCGAGCTCCGCGGCGATCTCGCGGGCGCTGCGGTTGCGGTCGAGCATCCTCTCGACCGTGTTCCTCTCGTGCCTCGTGAGCCTCCCGTATGTATTCCGTAACATCTAAATCGACAAAAACGGCAGCATAAAGTCGACACTTCCC
>CABQLK010000015.1 GCA_902465015.1 uncultured Collinsella sp. | reverse complement strand
TCAAAAGAAGTCCCAGTCACCTGGAAGATGACTCGGCAGTCCTTAAAAGGAGTGGTAAACATGGCAAGCATGGTTCCTTATCGTTCGGTTTTTGGCGTTCGTCCCTCTGCAAGCTCGCTGTTCGATCTGTTTGATGATATGAGCGACCTAGCGAACAGCTCGATTGCCTCTAAGGCGTTCCCCGTTGACGTTGAGGATAAGGGCGATGGCTATGAGGTTAAGGCTTATCTGACCGGCGTCGCCAAGGACGACATCGATGTCGAGCTTAACGAGGGCCGTCTGTCCATTAGCGTGAATGTCGAGGAAGACGAGGAGAACGAGGGGAAGAACTTCCTGCAGAAGGAGTTCAGCTCGTACAGCGCGACGCGTGGCGTGTATCTAAAGGACGCTTCGAGCGAGGGCCTCTCGGCTAAGTACGCTGACGGCATCCTGACCGTTACGGTTCCCAAGATCGTCGAGAAGAAGAACGTTACGAAGATCTCCATCGACTAAATTCGTTGGTGTTTTGCGCTATTAAAAGACAGCAAAAGGGGCTGGGAAGCGATTCTCGGCCCCTTTTGCTGTCTAGCCCAGTTATTGAATGGTTGCTGGCCGATACTGGCTTGCGGGGCGTATCGAGAGTTTTCGCGATCCTTGGAGAAGGGTGGCGGAGCTGCCGAGCTCGTCATCCAGGGTTGCGGCTAGAGCTTTGGCATAGCTTTTGACGGTAAGGCTCGGACGATTGTTGTCTTGGCTGATATGCATGGCAATGAGCTGTTCGGTGCGATCGGTAACAAGTTCGCGCGCGGCTTCGGCGGCTTGGCCGTTGGAGAGGTGTCCCCTTGCAGACAGGATGCGCTCCTGAAGAAAGCGGGGATATTCTCCCTCGCGCAGCATGGTCACATCGTGGTTGCTTTCGAGCGCGAGGACTCGACAATCTTTGAGGGTGTTCATGGCTTGGCTCGATAGCTCTCCGGTGTCGGTAGCAAAGCCGATGGAATCATCGAGGGCGTCGAATCGAAAGCCGATTGGATTTATGACATCGTGTGATGTTGAGTAGGTTTGCACGTGGATGCCGGCAATGGATAGGGCGTCGCCGGGATCGAATTCCTCGACAGGCAGATGCGAAAGATTTTCTTTGCTCGAAAGTGTGCCCCTGCTGGCAAAGAGGGGACCGTGCCAGTGCTTGCACCAGACATCGAGACCCTTGATGTGATCGCTATGCTCATGAGTAATGAGAAGAGCCGAGACGTTGTCTGCCGAGAGTCCCAGTTCTGCCATGCGCTTTAATGTCTCGCGGCGAGACAGTCCGTCATCGACCATAATGAGCCCCTGCGGGCCCTCGATGAGTGCGCAGTTGCCTTTAGAGCCACTGCCGAGGATATGAAGGTGCAGACGAGACATAAGATTCCAAAGGATACAATGGGTGCGGACGAATAGAGGAGGAAGCAAATGCCTACGGTATCTCAGCATTATGGACACCATGCCGTGCCCGGGGCAGTCGATGAGACCCGGACGAGGCAGCAGGCTGCTCCTGTCGTGCTCATGGTATCAGGCGGCGCGGACTCGACGGCACTGCTTCTTATGGCGTGCACATCAAAGCTGGATATCCAAGACGGACGCGGTGTCGCCCCCATTGCTCGCGAGCGCCTGCATGTGCTGCATGTAAACCATCATCTGCGCGGCAAGGCGTCCGATGGCGACGAGGCCTTTGTGCGTGAGCTCTGCGCGCAATATGGTTTACCGCTGTGTGTGGAGCACGCTTATTTTGATGGGGAGTCGGGCAATATTGAGGCCGCGGCCCGCGAGGTGCGCTATGCCGCGGCGCGGAGGTATGTTCGCGAGCTCTGCGCCCAGACGGGGGCACCGCGAACGGCGGCTCGTATCTGCACCGCGCACACGTCTTCGGATCGCGCGGAAACGTTTTTGATGAACGCGATTAAGGGTTCGGGGCCCGCTGGCCTATCGAGCATTCCTCGCCGGAGGAATATCGTGGTGCGTCCCTTGCTCGACCTAACTCATGGCGAGCTGGTGGGCTATCTGCAGGTACATGGTCAGCCGTGGCGTGAAGACGAGAGCAATGAGGACATCTCGTATCTGCGAAACTACGTGCGCCATCGAGTAATGCCGGTGGTGGCGCAGCGCAACGCGAGCGTCTGCAAGACGATTGGCGCCGCCTGCGAGATCTTAGGCGATGAGGACGCGTTTCTGTCTCAACTTTCGGCACAGGCGTTTCGAAGCTGTTTGCGCAAAGAGGCAGCGGGTGCGCTGGTGCTCGATGCCAGGCGCCTGGCTGCGGCCGAGGTGGTAATCGCGCGGCGCATCGTGCGACTGGCGATTAAGCGCATCGATCCGGACGCTCGTCCCGAGATGCGACATGTGGAGCGAGTCCTTTCCTGCGTTGCCGAGGGCACCGGCTCGGTCACGCTTCCGGCGGGGATTGACGCACGCATTGAGTTTGGCATGCTGGCGTTTAAGGCGCCGGCGGCTCGCGAGGGCCTGGTCGCGGACTGGGTTACCGTACCCGGTCGTTTGCCGTTGGGCGGGGGGCGTATGCTGGTCACAGAACCGATGGCTGTTGAGCCGGGATGCGATATCGTGCGCCGCGCCCGTGAGCTTGCGGCTGCCGGGGAAGTGACAGCTTTGGTAGACGCGGCTGCCCTGGGTTTTGCCGACAGCGATAGTGAGCGGATCCTGGCGGGCTCGCGTGGCGAGATCCCTGCCGAGGCGCGATTGGCGCGCCTGTGGGTGGACGGTCCCGCGCCGGGAGACGTGATGTGCCCGTTAGGGATGAGTGGCCGAAGCAAGAAAGTATCCGATTTGCTAGGTGAGGCTCGCATTCCCGTTTCCGAGCGCGCCGGCGTGCCCATGGTGAGGACGGCGCCGGGGGGTGCCGTGGTGTGGGTCGCCGGAGTTCGCGCGGACGAGCGTTTTAAGTGCACGGCCGCAACGCGCGTGGCATATCTGCTCCGCGTGGTCGATGCGGAATAGCGTCCCACGCCTGCTATTCTGTGCGACGTTGACGGTATTCCCGCGCTGATGGCGCACGGGCTGGTAAATTTACCCCGTGCGCTGCTAGAATGTGTAGTTCGCGTCCATACGGCGGTGTGTGGGCGATAAGCACAAGAAAGGGTTGTCATGGCTTCTCAACATCCGGATATCGAGAAGGTTCTGTTCACGCAGGAGGATATCGACGGTATCGTCTCTCGCCTGGGCGAGGAGATTACGCGCGACTACGCGGGTAAGGATCTGGTGCTGATTGCGGTCCTGCGCGGCGCCGTGGTCTTTATGGGCGACCTGATGCGTAAGATCGAGCTGCCGACCAACATCGATTTCATGGCTGTTTCGAGCTATGGCGACGGTGTGAAGTCCTCGGGTATCGTGCGTATCATTAAGGACCTGGATATCGACATCCGCGGTCGCGACGTGCTGATCGTCGAGGACATTCTGGACTCGGGCCTGACGCTCAAGTATCTGATGAAGAACCTCGAGAGCCGCAAGCCCGCTTCTCTGGAGGTCGCCGCCTTCCTGTGGAAGGACGTTGAGGACCGCGTCTCGGCCATCACGCCCAAGTATGTTGGAACCCATTGCCCCGATGCCTTTGTGGTGGGCTACGGCCTCGACTATGCCGAGCGCTATCGCAACCTTCCGTATCTGGGCATTTTGAAACCGGAGGTTTATTCGTAAGATGCCCGACGACCGTAACGACAACAATTCCCAGACTCCCCGGGAGCCTAAGATCCCGGGGATGCCCGGAGGCAAGAAGCCCACGCGTACGGGCTGGCTGTATTTTATTTTGGCTTGCGCGCTTCTGGGCTACGCCTTCTTTAACATGGGCTCCGGTTTTGCTAATTCCAGCAATACCGTAAAGCTCGCGACGAGCGAGATGGTGAGCGCCATCAAGCAGGATCGCGTCGAAGATCTGACCTATACGGTTCAAGACGGAAGCGTGACGGGTCATTACTGGAAGACGAAGAAGGACAAGGGCGATACGAGCGAGCTCAAGAGCTTCTCTTCGACCTATGTCGGCTCCGATTCGCTTGCCGAGCTCATGGCGGAGCACCCTGATACCAAGTACATCGTCAACACCAACGATCCCGATTTTTGGGGCGACTTGGCGATGAGTGTGCTTCCGACGATCGCCCTTATCGCCATCATGTTCTACTTTATGCGCCAGATGATGGGCGCCAACAACAGGAACATGCAGTTTGGCAAGACCAACGCCAAGACCAACGAGGCCACACGCCCCAAGGTCAAGTTTGAAGACGTTGCAGGCGTGGACGAGGCAGTCGAGGAGCTCGAGGAGATCCGTGACTTTTTGAGCGATCCGGATCGCTATCGCAAATTGGGCGCCAAGATCCCGCGTGGTGTGTTGCTGGTTGGCCCTCCGGGCACCGGTAAAACGCTGCTGGCCAAGGCCGTTGCCGGCGAGGCGGGCGTGCCGTTCTTTAGCATCTCGGGTTCCGACTTTGTCGAGATGTTCGTAGGTGTCGGTGCCAGCCGTGTGCGTGACCTCTTTAAGGAGGCCAAGTCCCAGGCCCCGTCGATCATCTTCATCGATGAGATCGATGCCGTGGGACGTCAGCGCGGAGCTGGCTTGGGCGGTGGTCACGACGAGCGCGAGCAGACGCTCAACCAGTTGCTGGTCGAGATGGACGGCTTTGAGGAAAGCGAGTCGGTCATTCTGATCGCTGCGACCAACCGCCCCGACATTCTGGATCCGGCGCTGCTGCGTCCCGGTCGTTTTGACCGTCAAGTTACGGTCGACCGTCCGGATGTGAAGGGGCGCGAGCAGATCTTGCGCGTGCATGCCGAGAACAAGCCGATGGACGAGGACGTTAAGTTTGAGAAGCTCGCCCAGATGACCGTTGGCTTTACTGGCGCCGATTTGGCGAACCTGCTCAACGAGTCTGCGCTGCTGGCTGCCCGCCGCCATCGTTCCGTGATCTCGATGGACGAGGTCGAGGAATCGATGGAGCGCGTGATTGCCGGACCGCAGCGCAAGGGTCGCGTGATGACCGAGGCCGAGCGCACCACGATTGCCTACCACGAGAGCGGTCACGCCCTGGTGGGCCACATCTTGGAGCATTCCGATCCGGTTCACAAGATCTCGATCGTCAACCGTGGCCAGGCGCTGGGCTACACACTGCAGCTTCCGCAGGAGGACCACTTCCTCAAGACCAAGAACGAGATGCTCGACGAGCTCGCCGTGTTCTTGGGCGGTCGCGTTGCCGAGGAGCTCATGTGCGATGACATTACGTCGGGCGCGAGCAACGATCTGGAGCGCGCAACCAAGATGGCGCGCGAGATGGTCACGCGCCTGGGCATGAGCGAGGAGCTGGGCACGCAAGTGTTTGGCGAGGCGCAACATCAGGTGTTCCTCGGTCGCGATTACGCCGATCATCAGGATTACTCCGAGGAGACGGCGCGCCGCATCGATATCGAGGTTCAGCGCATCATGCGTGAGGCCCATCGTCGTGCGGTCGAGATCCTGGACGCCCGTCGCGATCAGCTCGATCTGATGGCGAAGGTGCTGCTTGAGCGCGAGACCGTCGAAGGTGACGCCGTGAACGCCCTGCTCGACAACGAGTGGAATGCCTACCTTGAGCGCGAGGGCGATATCCTGGCGGCCAAGGAGGAGCGCAATGCCAAGGCGGCCGGCATGCCGACCAAGAAGCGCGTGCCTCGAATGAGCGAGGAGGAGCTGGCGGCTGATGCCGCGGCCTTTGCGCAGGCGGCCATGCAGGAGGATGCCGAAGCCGCATCCGATGATGCTGACGATGACCATGCCGTCGTCGGTGCCGACACCGACAAATAGTCTTTGTGGCAAAAGCCTCCGCGGGGAAACCTGCGGAGGTTTTTTCTTTTGAGCGATATGGGGCCGTCTGTTGATTGGGGACAGACTTAAATGAGCGTTTTCACGCATTTAAGTCTGTCCCCAATCAACATTGCTGCGGCACTTTGCTCGGCTAAAGCGTACAATAGCGCCTATGCGAAAGGGGAACAGATGATCAACGAAACTATGTATGCTCGCGGTGCGGAAAGCTCCATCATCCGTGAGATTTTTAGCTATGGTCTTGAGCGCAAGGCACAGATCGGTGCGGAGAACGTATTCGATTTTTCGCTGGGCAACCCGAGTGTTCCGGCGCCGGCTGCCGTGGCGGAGTCCATTAAGAAGGCCTTGGGGCTGCCGAGTGACCAGTTGCACGGCTACACCCCCGCTCCGGGCCTGCCGCAATGTCGAGCAGCCGTCGCCGAATCGCTCAACCGCCGCTTTGGCACGAGCTATGAGGGCAAAGACGTCTTTATGACGGTGGGTGCCGCGGCTTCGCTCACCTGCACGCTCAACGCCGTTACGAACCCGTGCGACGAGGTTATTGTTATCGCCCCGTACTTTCCGGAGTATCGCGTTTGGATTGAGAAGGCCGGCTGTACGTGTGTTGAGGCGCTCGCCGATGAAGATACGTTCCAGCTGAGCGTGGACAACGTGCTCAAGGCGATCAGCGATAAGACGGCGGCCGTCATCATCGACTCTCCCAACAATCCGACCGGTGCCGTATATACATGCGACACGCTGACGCGACTGGCCAATGTTCTGCGCGAGGCCAACGCTCAGCGCGATCCCGAGAATCCGATTATGCTCATCTCGGATGAGCCGTACCGCGAGATTGTGTACGGTGCCGAGGTGCCTTGGGTGCCCTCGATCTACGAGCACACCATCGTGTGCTACTCGTATTCCAAGTCGCTGTCGCTGCCGGGTGAGCGCGTGGGGTGGATCTTGGTTCCCAACACCAATCCGCAGGCTGCCCGTCTGATGCCGGCTGTTGCGGGTGCTGCCCGTACGCTGGGTTTTGTATGCGCACCGGCACTCTTCCAGCGCGTAATTATCGACTGCATCGATGAGCCGAGTGACGTTGAGGCCTATGCACGCAACCGCACCGCGCTTACCAACGCACTAGCGGAGTACGGCTACACCTATGTTGAGCCGGATGGCGCGTTCTACCTATGGGTGAAAGCGTTGGAGCCCGATGCGAATGCGTTTTGCGAGCGCGCAAAGAAGTATGAGTTGCTTGCGGTTCCCTCGGACAGCTTTGGTATGCCGGGTTGGTTCCGCCTGGGCTATTGCGTGAGTTACGAAACGATTGTCAATTCGCTACCCGCTTGGAAACAGTTGGCGGACGAGTATCGTTAAAAGTAAAGCGCTCTGCCTACAATGTTTTACGTGAAACGGGGTTTGGTGTTAAGCCAGGCCCCGTTGTCATGAACGTTGTGTCGTTGGGATGGAGTGGTTTTACGACTATCGAAGGCTATGCGTACAATGAATATAAGCGACGGCCGTGCCAGATAAGGAGACCTGATGCCCTACCTGCTTTCTTGTGACATTCATACCCATACGATGTTCTCTGCGCATGCATATTCGACCATTGAGGAGAATGTGTACTGGGCGGCAGAGCGTGGCCTGCAGGTGCTCGGATCTGCCGACCATCTGAGCTCTATGGTTACGGCTTGCCCTAATGACCTGCGCAGCTATCAGTTCTTTATCAACCAGGATATCTGGCCGCGCATTTGGAGCGGCGTGCTGGTGCTGCGTGGTGCCGAGGCCGATATCGTTTCGCTGGACGGAAGCCTGTTTGGCGAGGACACTCCTGTCACGCTCGATATTGCCGGCGATTCGTACAGCCGTCAGCATTCGCTGTTCGATTTGGTTACGCGTAATTTGGATTATTTGGTTGCGAGCGTGCATAATCCGCAGATTGCTGAGGGCGCGACGCCGGCCCAGACGACCGAGATGTATATCAATGCCCTGGAGCACCCCAAGGTGTTCATGCTGGGCCACACGGGGCGTTCGGGCGTGCCGTTCGATATCGACGAGGTGCTGTTGGCAGCTAAGGCCAAGCACAAGATTATCGAGATCAACAACCATAGTCTTGAACACGGTGTCGACACTGAGCATTGGGCCGTATGCCGCAAGATCGCCGAGCGCTGCGCCGAGCTGAGCGTGGGCATTGGCGTGTCGACCGATGCCCACATTGGCATGGCTATTGGCAAGCTCGATCACGCGCGCAAGATGCTCGACGAGATTCACTTCCCGCTGGATTTGATCGTGACGCGCGACCGCGAGACGCTGCTGCGCGAGATGGCGGCAGCCGGCGTGTGCGATCTGCGCAATGGGATGTAGCGGAGTTTATAAACCAAGCGAAGGGGGCGGCCCAGGCGGGTCGCCCCCTTTCTTGTCCCAAAAATATACTGAGGTTGGTTAGCGGCGTTCGAGGACCGCTACGGTTTCGGTGTGGTCGGTGTGAGGGAACATGTCGACGGGCGTGATCTTGAGCAGGCGATAGCCTCCGTCGAGGAGCTGATGCAGGTCGCGCTCTTGAGTCACGGGGTTGCAGCTGATATAGGTGATGCGGCGCGGCTTAAGTGCGCAGGCAGCTTCGAGGAACTCGGGGGTGGAGCCGGCACGCGGCGGGTCGATGGAAAGGACATCGATCCGCTCGTTGTTGTCGGCGGCATCTAGGATGTAATCGGTGGCATCGTCGGCCATAAACCAGGCGCTGCGGGTAAGACCGTTGAGCTCGGCATTGCGGCGTGCGTCGGCAATGCCCGCCGGGTTGCGCTCCACACCGAGCAGCATGATGCCGATCCTCTTGTTCTGGGCATCTTTAGCTGCGCAAAGACCGATGGTGCCGCTGCCGCAGTAAGCATCCATAAGCACATCGCCCTGGTGCAGATCCATGCCGTCGATAGCGAGCTGATAGAGTAGCTCGGTCTGCTGCGGATTGGTCTGATAGAACGCGGTGGGGGAGATATCGAATTCGCAACCGAGCAGCTGGTCGCGCATGCACTCGGCGCCATATACAATGCGGGTTTCCTCGCCGAGGATGGCGTTGCCGGGACGTCCGTTGATGTTTTGGGCGACGGTGACGATGTGCGGATTGAGTGCGGCGACAGCCTCAAAGAACTCCTGCGCATGCGGTAAGTCACGCTGGGCGGTCACGAGCGTAACCATGACCTGGTCGGTACGCCAACCGCAGCGGACGACGGCATAGCGGAGCAAGCCCAGATGCTTGTCCTCGTTAAAGGCGGGAATATGCAACCGCTCAGCTTCGCGTGCGATGCCGTTGAGAATCTGACGAGTGCCCGGCGCCTCGACAGGACACTCGGGTACGGCAACGATCTTGTGCGTGCCGCGCTCAAAGAAACCGCACCGGACAGTGCCCTCTTTGCCGGGGGCAAAGGGAGTGGCGGCCTTATGGCGAAAACCGCGCGGCGCAGGATATTTGCCCGGGTCGCCCAGGGTGACACCCATACCACGAATAGGATCTACAGCAATGCCTTCACGCTCACAAAGCGAAGCAAAAAGCTCCTCCATAGCAGCCTGCTTGGCGGCGAGCTGCTTCTTATAAGGACGATTGAGCGCCGTACACCCACCGCAAGCTTTCATGATGGAACAAGGAGACTTGGGATCAACGGCCTTACGCGCAGACGGAACCGGATTCTTATACGGGCGCTTGGAGCGATTCTGAGATGCCTTATCGTCGTTCCGACGAGAGCCGGGACGCTTGGCCTTAGCCTTGCCCTTGGCCGACTTACCCTTCGCGTCCTGAGACGACTTGGATTTCTTAGAAGATTTTTTCTCCTCTGACCCCTCAGCCGCCTCGATCAAAGCACGACGAGCCTTACGCTCCGCACGAGATTCTGCCATGAATTAACCCCACTAATTTACAAATTGAAAGCTGAAAGCATTGTACCGTGCCAAGCCAGCAGACGATATACAAGCGGTTTATTCGTGTCAGTGATAAGCTCAACGACGGTTGACCGCCGCGTGAGGGGTGTGGGGGTTAAGTTTATCGCGAGTTCCGCACGAACAGGAGGCCACTTAATGTGGCCTCCGTCGTGAGCAGGACTGTAGAGCAGGAAACTTCATCAGTGCCCGCCCCACGGGAAACCGGCGGGATATACAGGTCCAGATGGGGCTTTGATGCATGGGTGGTCTGTTGTTGTGCAAATGGGTATCATACTGTGGTTATTGCATCGACTCTGTGATGCATGTTTGTACGTTCCCGACGGTCGGTTTGCCAGAAGCGCCCCGTCGGTTGTTCCAGACCCGTTTCGAAGAAAGGAAACCACACTAACCTATGGCAGCTAAAAAATCATCTCCCTTGAAGATCATCCCGCTCGGCGGTCTTGACGGCATCGGCAAGAACATGACGGTCTTCGAGTGCGGCGACGACATGGTGCTCGTCGACGCCGGTCTTATGTTCCCCGACGACTCCCAGCCCGGTATCGACCTGGTGCTTCCCGACTACACCTATGTTCTAGAGAACGAGGAGAAGCTCCGCGGTATCGTCGTCACCCACGGCCACGAGGACCACACCGGTTCGCTTCCGTATCTGCTGCAGGACCTCAACAATAAGGTGCCCATCTTTTCGAGCAAGCTGACGCTTGGCTTTATCGAGGGCAAGCTTTCTGAGTTCCGCATCCGCGCGCCCAAGTTCCGCGAGGTCAAGGGCGGCAGCCATGTCAACCTCGGTGGCATCTCGCTCGACTTCTTCTCGATGACGCACTCCATCCCCGGCGCTCTGGGCGTGTTCATTCGCACCAACCAGGGCACCGTTATGCACACCGGCGACTTTAAGCTCGACCAGACGCCCATCGATGGTGTCACGCCCGACTATGCCGCTATCAGCCGCTTTGCCAAGCAGGGTATCGACCTGCTGCTTTCCGACTCCACCAATGCCACGGTTCCCGGCTTTACCAAGTCCGAGGCCGAGGTCGGTCCCAACTTGCTACACGCCATCAAGAACGCCCCGGGTCGCGTGTTCGTAGCGTCGTTCTCGAGCCACATCCATCGTTTGCAGCAGATCTGCGATGCTGCCCGCAAGTGCGGCCGTAAGGTCGTTGTGACCGGTCGCTCCATGCTCACGAACACCCGCGTGGCGCGCGAGCTGGGCTACCTCAACATTGATGACGCCGATATCATCGATGCCTTCGACATTGATAACCTGCCCGACGACAAGATCGTCGTCATGTGCACTGGTTCGCAGGGCGAGCCGCTGTCGGCCCTGTCCCGCATGGCCAACGGCGAGCACAAGACGCTCTCTATCCACGAGGGCGATACCGTCATCCTCTCAGCAACTCCCGTTCCCGGCAACGAGAAGGCCGTCCAGCAGGTCGTCAACAGCCTGGCCAAGCTCGGCTGCGACGTGTGGGATAAGAACCGCGCTCTCGTTCACGTTTCCGGTCACGGTAGCCAGGAGGAGCTCAAGCTCCTGATGGCCATGGCCAAGCCCACGTACTTTATGCCGGTTCACGGTGAAGCCGTGCATCTGCGCGCCCATGCCCAGCTGGCTCGCAAGATGGGCATCAAGGACGATCATATCTTTATCCTCGATAACGGCGACACGCTCGAGATGCGCGGCGGTATCGTCAAACGCGGTACGCCCGTCGAGTCAGGCGTCGTCTACGTCGACGGCCTGCGTATCGGCGATACCGACCCCATTGTCCTGCGCGATCGCCAGAAGCTCGCCAACGACGGCATGGTCACGGCCGTTGCTATCGTCTCGCTCAAGCACAAGAAGATCGAGGCCATCGAGTTCTCGGGCCGCGGCGTCTCGTTTGCCATCGACGACCAGTTCTCCGAGGATGCCTCCGCGTCCATTATGAAGACGATCGAGAAGGGCAAGTTTAGCTTTACGAGCAGCGGCTCCGATGCCATTCGCAAGGCCGTGCGCGATTCGCTCTCCAACTTTATTTGGAGCCGTACGCGCACCCGTCCGATGATCATCCCGGTCGTCATGGAGGTTTAGTTTGGCGCGCGGATCTGCACAAAACGCCAAAGGCAATAAGGTCAATAACCAACCGGCATCTGCTAAGGGTGCCGGTTCCCATCTGCGTGCCAATAAGGGCCACGAGGCCGACTTCGACGATTTTGAGCCCTTGGTCGAGTCCTCGGCCAACCGCGATATCGCCGGCGTGGTCATCGCCGTTTTGGCGATTGCGTCCTTCATTGCCGTGATTTCGCCGGCGACCGCACCCGTTACGGCTGCGGTTGCCGGTTTCTACCACCTGGGCTTTGGTCTGGGCGCCTACGTGCTGCCGATCGTCATTTTGCTGTTTGCCGCCACGCTCTTTTTAGGTGAGGACTCGCCGCTCAACGCGCGCTCGGTCGCGGGCGGAGCCGTGGTCTTTATCGCCGTTGTCTCCATTCTTTCTCTGATGGTGCCGGGTACGAGCGACTCGTGTGACCTTATGTTCACGCCGCAAAATTTGTCCGCCTCGGGTGGCTACATCGGTGCGTTTATTGCGAGTGCGCTGCAGAATGCCCTGGGTAAGCCTATCGCGATGGTAGTCCTGTTGGGTCTTGCCGTCGTTGGTTTTGTCATCATCGGCTTTTCTGTGGGTGGCGTGCTGCGCTCTGCTCGCGACCGTGCGGCCGATTTTGCCGAGCGCCGTCGTGCCGACGTCAACGCGAGCCCGTGGGGTGACGATGAGGCCCTGTCGGTGCCCGGCGTTGCCCGTCCGCACCTGAGCATTCTTCGTCAAAAGGGCTCCGATGCTGCCGTGACCACGGTCATGGGCAACGATGTGGACCCGGTTTTGGACGATGACGACGAGGACGAGGATCCGTTTGTCGACGTGTCCGATGCCGTGGAAGCTGAGCGCGCTAAGACGACGCTGTTGCCGCGCCGCCATGGCAAGAAGGGCAAGGCTGCGCCTAAACTCAATACGAGTGAGCCCGACCCGTCTTGGTCCGAGAACGAGATTGAGCTCACCGAGGGCGATGACGAGGACGACGAGGCTCCGATTGAGACCGCAAAGACAACTTTGCTGCCGCGTCGCCATGCAAAGCGCGACCAGGTAACCGGTCAGCTTTCGATGGAAGACGACCCCGATAAGATCGACGAGTCCGAGCCGCCGTTTGCCGTGAATCCTGTCTCGGCAGCACCTCAGATTCCCGACTTCTTGAAGCATCCCAAGGTTGCCGATGCGCCTGCCTCGAGTGCTGTCGAATCGGCTGCGGCTAGCGATGGGGGGGCGGACGGCGGCGCCGCAGATAACGAGGGCGAAGAACAGGACGGCCTCAAGCTTCCGCCACTTGAGATTCTGCATGCCAACCCGCAGTCGGCTTCCTCCGCGTCTTCTGACAAGGAGCTGGAACAGACTGCCGAGTCGCTTCAGTCCACCTTGCTGGAGTTTGGTCGTAGTGCCCGCGTGGTCGGCTGGATCGCCGGCCCCACGGTGACGACCTTTAAGCTGCAACCTGGCGAGGGCGAGCGCGTGAGCAAGATTTCGAGCCTCGAGGACGATATCGCGCTATCGCTTGCTGCCCAGTCGGTGCGTATCTTTGCCCCGATCCCCGGCACCTCGCTTGTGGGTATCGAGATCCCCAATCGCAAGCGCCAGAACGTCAACCTGGGCGACGTGCTTCCCTATGTGAAGGGCGGTCCGCTCGAGCTCGCCATCGGTCGAGATGCCGAGGGTACGCCGGTCGTCGCCGACCTTGCCAAGATGCCCCACCTGCTGATCGCCGGTACCACGGGTTCCGGTAAGTCGGTCATGATCAACTCCATCATCACGACCTTGCTCATGCGCGCCCTTCCCGAGGACGTTCGCCTGATCATGGTCGACCCCAAGCGCGTCGAGCTTGCGGGCTATAACGGTCTGCCGCATCTTTACGTGCCTGTAGTGACCGAGCCCAAGCAGGCCGCGAGCGCTCTGCAATGGGCCGTGTCCGAGATGGAGCGTCGCCTGAAGGTCTTCGAGCGTCTCAACGTGCGTAAGATCTCGACCTACAACGAAAAGCAGGCCGCCGGCGAGTTTGAGCATTACGATAACCCGCCGCAAAAGATGCCCTACCTGGTCATCATCATCGACGAGCTCTCGGACCTGATGATGGTCGCCGGTAAGGATGTCGAGGCCTCGATCGTGCGTATTGCTCAGCTGGGCCGTGCCGCCGGTATTCATCTTATCGTGGCCACCCAGCGCCCCAGCTCCAACGTGGTGACGGGCCTCATCAAGGCCAACATCACCAACCGCATCGCCTTTAACGTCGCCACGGGCATCGACTCGCGCGTCATCATCGATCAGATGGGTGCCGAAAAGCTCACCGGTTTGGGCGATATGCTGTTCTCCAAGGTCGACTGGGGCAAGCCTCGCCGTATCCAGGGCTGCTTTGTCTCGGATGACGAAATCAACGAGATTGTCGAGTTCGTCAAGTCGCAGAGCGAGCCCGACTACCACGAGGAGATCCTGTCTGCCGTGGCGCCCGCTTCCATGTCCATGGCGGGTGGCGGCGGCATTGTCCGTACCGGAGTCGCCGAGCCGCAAGACGATGATCCGCTCATTTGGGAAGCCGCCCATATTGTGGTGGAATCGCAGCTTGGCTCCACATCTGGCCTGCAACGTCGTCTGAAGGTTGGCTATGCGCGTGCCGGGCGTATTATGGATATGCTGGAAGAAAAGGGTGTCGTCGGCCCGCCCGACGGTTCCAAGCCGCGCGAGGTCCTGTTGGACGAGGAGGGGCTTGCCGCGCTGGAGTCTGTCGACGCCGAGATGGCACGTGAAGATCGTGAGTTTGGAGGATTCTGATGGCTGCACGCTTTGGTGACATGCTGCTCGAGCAGCGTCGCCGAATGGGCCTTTCCATTCAGCAGGTCGCCAACACCATCAAAATCAGGCCGCAGATCATCGAGTTTTTCGAGACCGGTAACTTTGCTTCGATGCCGCCGCGCGGCTATGCGCAGGGCATGATTTCGAGCTATGCTCGCTTTTTGGGCCTCAATCCGCGCGAGGTCGTCAATGCCTACTTTGACGACCTGATGGCATACGAACGCGAGACGTCCCAGCAGGGCGGTCGTTTTCAGGACGCCGCCGGCTACGTCAATTCGCGTTCCTCGGTCGATAACGGGCGCTTCCTGATGGTTCAGGGCGGTCGTTCGACCCGCTATGGACAGCGTCCTCAGCAGGCCGGTTATATTACCGAGACGGGTTCGGGCGAGGAGATTCGCTCACAGCGTGACCGGTTCCGTAGTACGCCGATGCCCGAGGACCGTGCGCTTCCCGCTGCCCGCGGCGTGGCGCGTGACCCTCGTGCCGGCTACGGCGACGGTGGCTATTCCGATCGCGGTTACCGTGGTGCCTCTACGGGACGCTCTCGCGGTGGCTATGCGGATGCCGATACCACGCAGGTGACGCCGCGTCTTCGCTCTCAATCACAACCGTATGGCCAGCGCTCCTCGGCTTCGCGTTCGGGCCAGCGTGGCTATCAAGGCCGCGGTGAACTTGCGCCTCGCTCGGGTCAGCGCAGCCTTCAGGGCCAGGGCGGCTATCGCGGCCGTTCCGATAGCAATCGCGGTCGTATGCCTCAGGGAAGCGGCCGCAGCAGTTCCGGTCGTGGACGCGGCGGATCACGTACTCCTCAAAACAACGGGCTCGATCCGCGTATCGTCTACGCCGGCATCGGCGCCGTTGCGCTGCTGTTGATTGTGCTCATCGTGGTGCTTCTGCGCGGTTGCGCATCTTCGGCGCCCGAGAACACGCCCGAGACGCCCACTGCTACCAAGATGACGACCAAGAAGTCTTCTAAGAAGACCGAAACGGTCGACGAGGACGATGACACCGATGAGGCGACGGATGAGTTGACTGATTCGGACGCTACCAAGACGACGGCCAAGAAGGAAGAGAACGAGGTCACGAAGGTCAAAGTCTCCGTTGCCAAGGGAAAGACCGCGTGGATTGAGGTCAAGGTCGACGGCAAGTCGGTCTATGGCGCCCAGGCGACTGGCCCCTTTGAGCAGGAGTACACGCCCGAGTCTTCGATCGAGATCACCACGTCCAAGCCTTCCGATGTCACCGTTACCAAGAACGGTGAAAAGGTTCGTTACGATACCAAGACCTCGGGTGTGGCGCGTGTGACGATCACCGTTCCCAAGAAGGAGACGTCTGATTCCGAGAATGGTGAAAGTTCTGATGGTACCGACACCACCGACGGTACCGATACCACCGACGGTACCGATGCCCAGTCCACGGATGGCGCCGATACCGCAACTGACGGTCAGACACCCACCGATTCTACCGACAATTCGTACGATAGCTACTAGGCCGCTCGTACGCGAAAGGAAACATCATGGCTAAAGATTCCAGCTTCGACGTCGTGTCCGAGGTCAACATGCAAGAGGTCGACAACGCCTTCCAGCAGACCACGCGCGAGATTTCCCAGCGCTATGACCTTAAGGATTCCGGCGCCACGATCGAGCTTTCGAAGGGCGACAAGCTCTTTACGATCAACGCCCCGGCCGACTTTGTCTCCAAACAGATTGTTGACGTGCTGAGCTCCAAGCTCATCAAGCGCGGCATCGACCTCAAGGCTGTCTCGTGGGATGCTCCGCAGGCGGCATCGGGCGGCACCGTGCGCGTGCTCGGCCATATCGTCGAGGGTATCGACCAGGCGACCGCCAAGAAGATCAACAAGGACATCAAGGACCAAAAGCTCAAGGTCAAGGTGACCATCGAGGCCGACAAACTGCGTGTTTCCTCTGCTTCGAAGGACGCGTTGCAGACCGTGATCCAGTTCCTGCGCGACCAGGACTACGGCCAGCCGCTGCAGTTCACCAACTACCGCTAATATCAATCGAAAGGACCGCTCTCCAACATGGATACACCGTTGGGCTCCGTGCTCTACATCACCCTCGGGTGCGCTAAGAACGAGGTTGACACCGATCGCATGCGTTCTCTTTTGACCGCCGCGGGCTACGAGGAGGCATTCGACCCGCAGGATGCCGATATCGCCATCGTCAATACATGCTCGTTCCTCGCCTCCGCAACGTCCGAGAGCATCGAGACCACGCTCGAGCTCGCCAACGAGGTTCAGGACGGCGTTCGTTCTTGCCCCATCGTCATGTGCGGCTGCGTGCCGTCGCGCTATGGCGATGACCTACCTGACGAGCTGCCCGAGGTCGCTGCCTTTGTGAAGGCCGACGAGGAGGACGGCATCGTGGCGGTCATCGATGGCGTGCTGGGTGTCGAGCGTGAGATTGCAGCCTATATCCCGCAGGTCAAACGTACCGTCGAGGGTGCTGTCGCGTACGTCAAGATTTCCGATGGCTGCAACCGCTTCTGCAGCTTCTGCATGATTCCCTACATCCGCGGCCGCTATCACTCGCGCAATGCCGAGAGCATCATCTCCGAGGTGCGCGACCTGGTTGCCGGCGGTGTGCGCGAGATCGTGCTGATCGGCCAGGACACGGGCATCTGGGGTACCGACTTTGCCGACGAGGACGTCGCCGATGGCTCGCCGCGCAATCTGGCGCAGCTGCTGCGTGCCGTCGCCGTGGCCGTGCGCCCGCACAACGTCTGGGTCCGCGTGCTCTATCTGCAGCCCGAGGGCATGACTGACGAACTCATCGAGACGATTCGCGATACGCCCGAGGTGCTGCCCTATATCGATATCCCCGTGCAGCACTGCGACGCGCGCATTCTCAAGGCCATGCGTCGCTCTGGTTCGCGCCAGGAGCTCGAGGATCTGTTCCGCGACCTTCGTGAGCGCATCCCCGGCATCGTGATTCGTTCCACGGCCATGGTCGGCTTCCCGACCGAGACCGACGACGAGTTCCGCGATCTTATCGACTTTATGGACACCGTCGGCTTTGACTACACGAGTGTCTTTGCCTACTCGCAGGAGGAGGGCAGCCTGGCCGCTAAGATGGAGGGCCAGGTCGACGAAGAGGTCAAGCTCGAGCGCGCCCAGGAGGCCATGGACCTGGCCGAGTCGCTCGGTTTTGCCGCCACCGCCGCACATGTGGGCGAGCGCGCCCAGGTAATCGTCGACGGTATCGAAGAGACCGAGGATGGCGCCGAGCTGATCGGCCATGCCTGGTTCCAGGCGCCCGATTCCGATGGCGCGGTGCATCTGGACGCCAGCGAGGCGTCCGTGGGCGATATTCTGACCGTCGAGTTTACCGATAGCTTCTGCTATGAGCTTATCGGTCATGTTGTGGAGTAGGAGAGCGTCGTGGCTAACGAGAGCAATAAGGAACTGACGAGTGTCTGGACGCCCGCCAACATCGTGACGTGCGTTCGCATCGTCTTTATCCCGGTGTTCATGATCGTGTCGGCGCTTTCTCACACGAGTGTTGCCGGTACGGATTGGAGCACCTTCGACGGCCCGCTCGCCGCCGTTGCCTTCATTCTGTATGTGATCTTGTCGTGCACCGATAAGGTCGACGGTTATCTGGCGCGCTCGCGCAACGAGATCACCGATTTCGGCAAGTTCTTGGATCCTATCGCCGATAAGCTGCTGGTGTTCTCGGCCCTGCTGCTGTTCTTGGATTTTGACGCGGTGACCGTGTGGTCCGTGTTCATTATCCTGTTCCGCGAGCTTCTGGTGAGCGCCCTTCGCATGGTCGCGAGTGCGGCCGGCGTGGTCGTTGCGGCCGATAAGCTCGGCAAGTACAAGACGGCAACCACGATGGTCTCCATCTGCGGTTACCTGTGCGTTTTTGCTATGGCCGGCTTGCACCTTGGCCCGGTGGCGCTGACGCTCGGCATCTACTCGGTGTCGCGCTTCCTGTACGCCGTTGCCGTTGTCCTGACCGTTATCTCGGGCGCCCAGTACTTCTGGAACTGCCGCAAGATCGTCTTTTCGGTCTAGGTCCTGGTGGGTATGACGGACTCTTTTGAGCAGATTTCCGCACATAACGAGGAGCTGGCGCGCGATATTGTCGAGCACGCGAGCGCTCGGGGCGTGACGGTTTCGACGGCTGAGTCGCTGACGGCGGGCATGATCGCATCGACGATTGCCGATATCCCAGGCGCCTCGGCGGTGCTGCGTGGCGGTGCGGTGACCTATTGCGATGAGATTAAGCATCGCGTTCTTGGTGTTGAGCAGGAGACGCTCGACCGCTATACCGCGGTGTCGCATCAGACCGCGCGCGAGATGGCGGTGGGTTCGCTGGAGCTGTACCAGAGCGATATTGCAGTGAGCGCAACGGGTTATGCCGGCCCCGGCGGTGGCACTGAGGACGATCCGGCGGGCACTTTCTATATTGGCTGGGCGCATCGTTCCGCCGATGGGGGCGTGCCGGTCGTGGACTCTGTGCGCTGCCACTATGAGGGCGACCGTTCGTGTGTTCGTGCCCATGCGGTCACGGAGGCATTGGGTCGCATTGCCCTTGTGCTCAACTCTATGGAATAGACGTGTTTTAAGGGGCCTCCGAGCCCCTTAATTGTGGAGATAGGGACCTTAGGCTCATTTGGCGTTTGTGCTGGTTGTTGATGTATTTTTGCCTGCCTTGTTCATATTTGGTCCTTTGTGGTCAAGCATTTGGTCAGTGTTTGGTCGGCGTTTGGTTGGGTTTTGGAAAGACCGCCTGCATATGATTGGCCTGAACGGTTGACCACGAACAGCCGTTCGTTTATTATCGATGCAGGTTGTTAAGAGGAGGGCTATTCATGGCCAAGAATTCAGGTCCCGTACGTACCGTTCATGCTCGCACGACGGGTAAAGAGCGCGATGAGATGATCGCCACCACTAAGGCCGAGATCGAGAAGAAATTCGGCCAGGGTTCCATCATGAGGTACGGCGACGGTGGTCCCGAGCTCGAGGTCGAGGCCATTCCCACGGGCGCCCTGGCCCTCGATGCCGCGCTGGGTATCGGCGGCGTGCCGCGCGGCCGTATCGTCGAGATTTACGGTCCTGAGTCCTCCGGTAAGACGACGCTTTCGCTCGAGATCCTGGCCGAGGCCCAGGCAATGGGTGGCGTTGTGGCATTTATCGATGCCGAGCACGCGCTTGATCCCACGTATGCCGCGCGCATCGGCGTGGATATCGACGAGGTGCTCATTTCCCAGCCCGATACGGGCGAGCAGGCGCTCGAGATTGTTGACATGCTCGTGCGTTCCGGCGCCATCGATGCCATCGTCGTCGACTCCGTCGCCGCGCTGACCCCGCGTGCCGAGATCGAGGGAGAAATCGGCGATACTACGGTCGGTCTTCAGGCTCGCCTGATGAGCCAGGCGCTCCGCAAGCTCGCCGGCTCGCTGTCCAAGTCCAACACGACGTGCATCTTCATTAACCAGCTGCGTGAGAAGATCGGCGTCATGTTCGGCAACCCCGAGACTACGACGGGCGGCCGCGCCCTTAAGTTCTTCTCTTCGGTGCGTATCGACATTCGCCGTATCGACAGCATTAAGCTTAAGGACGAGGTTATCGGTAACCGCGTGCGCGCCAAGGTCGTTAAGAACAAGGTGGCAGCTCCGTTCCGTTCTGCTGAGTTCGACATCATGTACGGTACGGGCATCTCTAAGGAGGGCTCGATTCTGGACATGGCTGTCGAGTGCGGCATCTGCAAGAAGATGGGCTCCTGGTTTGCCTATGGCGAGGACAAGCTCGGCAACGGTCGCGAGGCCGCCAAGGCGTTCCTGCGCGAACACCCCGATTGCGCTGACGAGATTGAGCATAAGGTCCGCCTTGCCTGCGGACTTGAGTTTGATGACGATGCTCCGTCCGAGGTCGAGCTGACCGATCAGCCTGCGCCTGAGGAGTTTGACGAGCTTTACGCCATCGATGGTTCCGCCATGCTCGATGATGACGACGAGTAGCGGTTACGCTCATGTCGTATACGGTGACCGAGGCCACGGTCGTCTTTCCCGATAAGAAGGCGGCCTCCTCGTTCTCGAGCGGGTATGCGTCCAAAAAGCCTTGCGCACATATCGATTGTGAGCTTGAGGGCGGTTTTGAGCGGTCCATTTGGATTCCCGTGCGGGTCGCGCGCCTGTATGTCAAAAATCGCCCCGATCTGCCCTGTGATTGGGGCAACTTTCGTGAGGCGGTGCAGCTCATCGAGCGTCAATGTGCACTTACCATGGTGACCGAGATGTTATCGCGCCGCGACCATGCGACGGGTGAGGTCTGTGACAAGCTGGCTCGCTACGGCTTTCACCAGCCCGCGATCGATTTCGCCGTCGAGCGCGCCACCGAGTATCACTTTTTAGACGAGAACCGCTTTTGCTCGTACTTTATCGAGGAGCGCAAGCGGCGCGGTTGGGGACAGCGCAAAATCGAGACCGAGCTCAAGCGCCGTCATGTCGTGCTCGATGACATTCCCGGTTATCCCGAGGATTATTTTGCCTTCGAAGACGATTTGGCGCGTGCGTCAGCCCTGCTCGCCAAGCGGCGTGTTCCAGAGACGCGCGGATTCGAAAAATTGGTTCGGTTTTTGATGGGCAAGGGCTTCTCGTATCACATCGCCGCCGATGCCGTTAAGGCACGTCTCGATGCCGAACGCGAGGAATGTGCGGTTTAGGCGTATGCGTTTTGTGACCCTGCCGTTCACCGCGTTTTAGCCGCCGTGCCGGGGCCATTTATTTGACAGTTGTTGTGGTTCAACGTACGATAAACACTGTCATTTGCTTTGTGATATGTGCTCATCTGTGATGAGTTTGTTTATATGTTTATCTGTATCCGACCCGCATAAGCTGCGCCCATATTACTCAAATGTCGCGAGCCGTTCGTAAGGACGGTTCGCTTTGTTGTGTAACGAATCCATAAAAAGGAGTGAGCATGCCTATCATCGCAGCGCTCGTTGGCATCGTTTTGGGTGCCATCGCCGCCATTGCCTACATGCGCACCGCCAAGCAGGGTAGTCTTCACGAGGCCGACGAAAAGATCCAGTCGGCACACGCACAGGCTGAGTCCCTGATCGGTGATGCTAAGCGTCAGGCCGAGACCCTCAAAAAAGAGGCTCTGCTCGAGGCTAAAGAGGAGATCATCAAGAACAAGCAGGCCGCCGAGGCCGAGGACAAGCAGCGTAAGAGCGAGATTCGTACGCTCGAGAACCGTGTGATGCAGCGCGAGGAGTCCCTTGATCGCCGAAACGACGCTCTCGACAAGCGTGAGCACCAGCTGTCCAGCCAGGCCGGTCAGGTCGAGAAGCGCTCCCGCGAGCTTGAGGAGCTCTGCGCCAAGCAGACCTCCGAGCTCGAGCGTATCGCCGACCTGACCCGCGAGGACGCCCACAAGGAGCTCCTCGATAAGGTTCGCGGCGAGGTCACCCACGAGGCTGCCACGATCATTCGCGAGTCCGAGCAGCAGGTTCGCGCCGAGTGCCACAAGACCGCCCAGGAGATTCTGTCCCTGGCGATTCAGCGCTGCGCTGCCGACCACACTGCCGAGGTCACCGTTACCTCCGTGCACATTCCCTCTGATGTCCTCAAGGGCCGTATCATCGGTCGCGAGGGTCGCAACATCCGGACCTTCGAGCAGGTTTCCGGCGTCAACCTCGTGATCGACGATACGCCCGAGACCGTCGTTCTTTCGAGCTTCGACCCGGTCCGTCGTGAGACCGCTCGTGTTGCCCTCGAGAACCTCATCGCCGACGGCCGCATTCACCCCGCCCGCATCGAGGAGATGTATCACAAGGCTGCCGACCTGGTTCAGCAGCGCGTGCGCGAGGCTGGCGAGCAGGCTGCCTTCGATACCGGCATCCATGACCTGCATCCCGAGATCGTCAAGACCCTTGGTGCCCTGCGCTACCGTACCTCGTTTGGTCAGAACGTGCTTCAGCACTCCCTCGAAGTCTCTGACCTGTGCGGCGTGATGGCTTCCGAGCTTGGCCTGGACGTTGTGACCGCCAAGCGCGCCGGCCTGCTGCACGACCTGGGCAAGGCAATCGACCATGACGTCGAGGGCCCGCATGCCGTCATCGGCGCCGAGCTTGCCCGCCGTTATGGCGAGAAGCCCGTTATCGTCCACGCTATCGAGGCTCACCATGCCGACGTCGACCCCAACACGGTGCTCGATGTCCTGGTACAGGCCGCCGATGCTGTCTCTGCCTCTCGCCCCGGTGCCCGTCGCGAGTCTGCCGAGAACTACATCAAGCGTCTTGAGAAGCTCGAGGAGATCGCCAACTCCCATGATGGCGTCGAGCGTACCTATGCCATGCAGGCTGGTCGCGAGGTCCACGTCATGGTTCAGCCGGACAAGATCTCTGATGCCCAGTCCACGGTCCTGGCTCACGATATCGCCCATCAGATCGAGGAAGAGATGGAGTATCCCGGTCAGGTGCGCGTCGTCGTGATTCGCGAGAGCCGCGCTGTCGATATCGCTAAATAACATGAGCGACGCGAACGAGCTCATCTCATTTATCGCGTCGATGTCGGGGGAGGGCAACCTTCGCGTCGAGGAGAACCTTGGCGAGGGGTATGTCCGTCTCCGCGTTTCGGAGGCCGAGCGGCGCCAGGCAAAGCACGACATTCAGCATGTCGAGGATATCGTCATCGAAATGCTCCGTAATGCTCGCGATGCTGGCGCCGACAAAGTCTATCTCGCTACGACCAAGGAAGATGGCGTCCGCACGCTTGTCTTTCTGGATAACGGTTCGGGCGTTCCGCAGGATATGCAAGAGCGAATCTTCGATGCCCGCGTTACCTCCAAGCTCGAGAGCATGAAGATGGACCGTTGGGGCGTTCACGGTCGTGGCATGGCATTGTTTTCGATCAAGCAGAACACCGACGAGGCCCGTGTGGTCACGTCTGGTGTCGACCTTGGCTCGGCCTTTAAGGTGAGCGTTGCGGCCGACCGCCTCAGTGAGCGTGCCGATCAGTCCAGCTGGCCCCAGGCTGTCAAGGATGAGGACGGACGTTATGTCTGTGCTCGCGGTCCGCATAATATTATTCGCGCTGCTTGTGAGTTTGCGCTCGAGGAGTTGCGTGGTTGCGATGTCTATCTTGGTTCTCCGTCTGAGATTGCCGCGACCCTTTATGCTCAGGCGTCAAGTCGGCTCGATACGTCTCGTCTCCTGTTTATTGATGACGAGAGCGAGCTTCCGGTTGTCGATCGTTTAGGCCTTGCCTCTGATGCCGAGGACTTTATCCGTATCTGTTCGGGTTTGGGTCTTGAGATGTCCGAGCGCACGGCTCATCGCATTTTGGCAGGGCAGATTAAGCCCGTTCGCGGTGTGACCGCGCGTCTGCTGCGCGAGCGTGATTCGTCCTCGCATGCGCCGGCTCCTGTCGATCTTGCGAAGGATCGTCGCGGGCTACGTATTGCCAAGGATGACATGGCACAGTTTTCGCGTGCTGTGGAGCGTGACTTTAATGACCTTGCCGCCCGGTACTATCTCAACCTTTGCGGCGACCCAAAGATTCGCGTTTCGCGTGATCGAATCACTGTGACCTTCGATCTTGCCAAAGAGGAATAGTGCCTTTACCGAGTCCACTCGGTAAGATAAAGTTATTGCAGTTAAAACGTACTTTTAAACGCAGGAGTTTCTTCATGGATTGCCTGAAGGTATCAAGCAAATCATCGCCCGCGTCCGTTGCCGGCGCCATCGCCGGCATGGTCAAGGATGGTGTACCCGTCAACATCCAGTGTGTCGGTGCCGGTGCTGTCAACCAGGCCATTAAGGCCGTGGCTATCGCGCGCGGTTTTTTGATTCCAACCGGTTTTGATATTTCCTGCGCGCCTGTGTTCTCCGACATCCTCATTAACGGGGAGTCGCGCACGGCCATCCGCCTTTCTGTCTACGTTCACCAGATCAATCGAGCTGCTATGGATAACGTCGTCATGGATGATGTTAAACCTGTGGCATAGCTTCTGCTTGCCTCGATTCGCCCCCCCCTCTCCATCGTTAGGACTTATGCACATGGACCAGCGTTCCGTACGCGATATTCTTGCCGGTAAAACCTACTTTATCCGCACCTTTGGCTGCCAGATGAATCAGCACGACTCTGAGCGCGTGAGCGGTCTGCTCGATTCGTATGGTTGCCTCATGGCGCTCGATCCCGAGCATGCCGATATTGTTGTCTTCATGACATGCTGCGTGCGCGAGGCCGCCGATACTCGCCTGTACGGTCAGTGCAATTCCTGCAAAAGCCTGCCGCCTTCGCCTTCGGGCAAGCGTGTGGTTGCCGTGGGCGGCTGCATTGCGCAGCGTGATGGCGAGGGCCTGCTCACCAACGTCGATAACGTCAATGTCATCTTTGGTACGCATTCCATCGCACATGTGGCCGAGCTCATTGCCGAGGCGTTCCTTGATGGCAAGCGTCATATCCGCACCAATGAGCATGAGGATACGGATGCCATGAGCATGCCGTGGCATCGCGAGACCCAGTATCACGCCTGGGAGCCCATTATGACGGGCTGCAATAATTTCTGTACCTATTGCATCGTGCCGTACGTGCGCGGTCGCGAAAAGAGCCGCCCCTTCAAGGAGATCGTCGACGAGGTGACCGGTTTGGTGCGCCAGGGCGTGCGTGAGATTACGCTGCTGGGCCAAAACGTTAACTCATATGGTCGCGATCTGTTTGGCAAGCCGCGTTTTGCCGATCTGCTGCGTGCCGTGGGCGATACGGGTGTGGAGCGCATCTTCTTTACGTCTTCGCATCCCAAGGATCTGCTGCCCGAGACCATCGACGCCATGGCCGAGACGCCTGCCGTTATGCCGCAGCTGCACTTGGCCGTCCAGTCAGGTTCGACGCGGATCCTCAAAGAGATGAATCGCCGTTATACACGCGAGGACTATTTGGGCCTGGTCGATCGCATTCGCAACCGTATGCCCGATATCGCACTCTCGACCGACATTATCGTTGGCTTCCCAGGCGAGACCGAAGAAGACTTTGAACAGACGCTCTCGCTTGCCGAGACGGTCCGCTATGCCCAGGCCTATACCTTCATCTATTCCAAGCGCGCCGGTACCCCGGCCGCAGAGATTGACGATCCTACGCCGCATGAGGTTATTCTCGAGCGTTTCAACCGCCTGGTTAAGGTTATCGAGACCACGGCACACGAGTATAACCAGGGTGAGCTTCATACTGTGGTGCCGGCGCTCATTGAGGGAACGAGTAAAAAGAACGACGCCGTCCTGCTGGGCAAGAGTCCCAAGAATCAGACCGTGCATGCGCCTATCCCCGAGGGCTACAGCATCGATCAGCTTGTTGGCAAGATCGTTGATGTTGACGTTGACGTTGCCAAGACCTGGTATTTGTCCGGTTCCGTTGTGGGCGAGCCGCGCTAATGGTTTCTCCCGGGGCAGGTCTTTCCGCCGTTGCGATCGTCGGTCCGACGGCGGTTGGTAAGAGTGATGTTGCCGACCGTTTGGCCGCTCGTCTTTCGTCCGAAGTGCTGTCGTGCGATGCGATGCAAATCTATCGCGGCATGGACATCGGTACCGCAAAGATGGCGCCCGATGAGTGTACGGCGCCGCTGCGTCTCGTCGACATTGTAGAGCCGGGTGTGGCATATTCTGCTGCGCTTTATCAGGCTGACGCTCGCGCGCATGTTGAACGTCTCCTTGGCTCGGGGCGCCTTCCGGTTTTTTGCGGAGGTACGGGGCTGTATCTCAAGGCCGCCCTGGATGAGATGGACTTTCCCTCGGGTGAACTTGAGGACGATCGCCGTGTGGGTTATCAGGAACTTGCCGAGCGCATAGGCGAGGAAGAACTGCATGCCCTGCTTGCCGAGCGCGATCCAGAATCGGCTGCTGTTATTCATCCCCATAACGTGCGCCGTGTGATTCGTGCGCTCGAGATGCATGATGATGGTATCTCCTATGCGCAGCAAAAAAGTCAGTTTAGTGTTCCGCGCGAGCATTATCATGCTCTATGGTTTGGTCTGACGCGTAATCGCGAGGTGCTCTACAAGCGCATTAATCTGCGCGTCGATCTGATGTTTGAGCAGGGTCTTGTCGATGAGGTTCGCGGTCTTATGGACCAGGGGCTGGGAGATGCCCTGACTTCGATGCAGGCAATTGGCTATAAAGAGATCATCGATGCTTTCAATGGCGTGATTTCTATGGATGAGGCTCGCGAACTCATCAAGATGCGTTCGCGTCGCTATGCCAAACGTCAGCTTTCGTGGTTTAAACGCGATGACCGCATCGTGTGGTTCGATATGGACGAGTTTACGATCGATGAGGTCGTTGAGGACATCCTGCATTGTATTGAGGCTGCCTAATGGCCCGCTTCCCCCTTGTTCCCACGGCACCCGAGCCCGAGCGTGCCATATTAGTTGGTGTTGAGTGGCGCGACAATGCGTGGCCGCTCGATCGTTCGCTTGACGAGCTTGAGCGCCTGGCCCATACGGCTGGCGCCCAGTGCGTGGCGCGTTTGTCACAGCATCTGGTTAAGCCGTATCCAAAATCGTTTATCGGTTCCGGTAAGGTTGAAGAGCTGTGCGGCCTGGTGCATCGCATGGATGCCGATGTCGTTATTTTTGACGACGACCTGACGCCCTCGCAGCAATCCTATTTGGAGAAAGCCGTGGGCGAGCCGGTAAAGATTATCGATCGTACAGCACTGATCTTGGATATCTTTGGCCTGCATGCTCAGACGCGTGAGGGACGCCTACAGGTACAGCTGGCGCAGCTTCAATATCTGTTGCCTCGTCTGCGTGGCATGTGGAGCCATCTTGCCAAGGAGCAGACGCGCGGCGGCATCGGTTCGCGCTTTGGCCAGGGTGAAAGCCAGCTCGAGGTTGACCGTCGCTTGATTCGCAATAAGATTGCCGCGCTTCGTCGTGAGCTCAAGCAGGTTGAACAGCGTCGCGATATCCAGTCCAAGAGCCGCATTGAGTCACCGGCGTTTCGCGTCGCGTTAGCCGGTTATACCAATGCCGGTAAATCGACGTTGCTCAATCGCCTGACCGGCTCTACGGTACTTTCGCAGGACAAGCTGTTTGCTACGCTCGACCCGACGACGCGTTCGTATCGCCTGCCCGGCGGTCGCGGCATGACGATTACCGATACCGTTGGCTTTATTCAAAAGCTACCGCATGGTCTCGTTGATGCCTTTAAGTCCACGCTGTCTGAGGTTCTTGGTGCCGATCTGATCCTTAAAGTTGTGGATGCCTCTGACGAGGACTACGAGCGCCAGCTCGAGGCAGTCGATCGCGTTCTTGACGAGATCGGTGCCGGCGAGCGTTTGACGCTTACGGTGTTCAATAAAATCGATCTTCTCGATAGCGTTGATCGACTGAGCTTCCGTCGTCGCTATCCCGAGGCCGTGCTGTTCTCGGCCCAGACGGGCGAGGGACTCGACGATCTCGTCGACCGTATTGCTCGTGAGGCGGCTGCTACCGATGTGTTGCTCTCTGCTGATATCCCGTATCGCGAGGGCGCCCTCATCACGCTGGTGCATGAGCAGGGAACCCTTTTGCACGAGGAATATCTTGAAGACGGCGTTCGTATTGTGGCGAAGCTTCCGGCCCGTATCGCGCCGCGGCTCAAGCGTTATCGCACCGAGTAGACGAGCTCCAAAATGCCCAGAATGATGGGCTGATGCAGCAGATAAAAGGGGAGTGCATGACGTCCAAGGCTGGCGAGCGCCGGCAGGGGGTTGGCGTAGGCCCAGATTGGGGCGGTCTTATCGATTCCCTGCGCTATATGTGCGGCGAAGTATCCTGCAAGATACATAAAGATAAACGGGATGATGGGGTAGTAATCACCTGAGACAAACCCAGGGCTTGGAAATCCCAGCCACGCCAGGTAGGGGACAGGGTAGATCGTTTTGGGGATGCTCCAGGTGAGGGCAAACAACACAAGGCATAGGGACATGCCCCATCTCGCCGATATCTTCTTAAGGACGGGATCGGTCAACGCCACGATGCCGGTACATGCGGCCATGCAGTAGATGATGCCAAAATTAACCGAATCGTCGACTGAGACAAGTGTTGTTGCCAACCAGACGACGAGTGCTGCTAAGGCGTATTTGGCGGCACGTTTGATATTGTTGCGCGAAAGGGTGCACATCCAACCCGCGATAAACAGGAATACCCAGCTGATGCTGGCACGCCAGATGTCTTGAAAGACGGTCTGTGTAAACCAGGGCATATCCCAACCGTACAGGTAGGCAAGATCGTAGCAAGCGTGAAAACCTGCCATTGAAATCATCGTAAACCCGCGGACGGTATCAAAGATGGTGATGCGTTTTTGCATTACGAGAACCGGCGCATCAAGCCGACGACTTTGCCCAAGATAACGGGATTCGTTGCATAGATAGGCTCCATGGTGTCATTCTCGGGCTGCAGGCGTACGCGTCCCTGCTCCTTGTAGAACGTCTTGACGGTCGCTGAACCATCAATCATGGCCACGACAATTTCGCCGTTCATGGCACTCTTTTGTTCACGGACGATGATGTAATCGCCATTGAAGATGCCGACATTGATCATTGAGCTCCCATGCACCTCAAGGATAAAGGAACCCTGATCGGTGGCGATTTCGGTCGGGATAGTAAAAGTGTCTTCGATATTCTGTTCGGCCAGAATGGGAATCCCAGCCGCGACGCGACCAACGAGCGGTAGCGAGACCGTTCCGCGAGGTGCGGTGGGCTCGTCAGATTTAGAAATTGAGACAGAGGAACCGTCCTCGTTAAAGAGTTCCAGAGCACGCGGTTTGGTGGCATCGCGCTTGAGTAGCCCGCGCGCCTCCAGGGCAGAGAGATGGGCGTGCACGGTGCTGGGAGAGGATAGGCCCACGGCAGATGCCATCTCGCGCACGCTGGGCGGATAACCCTTCTCCTGCTGATATTCCTTGATGAAGTCGTAAATTTGCTGCTGACGCTTGGTAATTTTGCGAGCCATCAGGGCATCCTCTCTACCCATGTCAAACAAATGTTCGAATTTTGCTTGACAGGAACAACTGTTCGAAGATAATAATAACCGAACATTCGTTCTCGCGCTAGACATTTTTGTCCGCGCGGCTTGATAAAACTGTTCTCAGCAAAACACGCGAGAGGAGAACATGATGAACGCAACGAATATGGTCCAGGGAAACCTCGCCCTTAAGCTCGAGACGCCTGCCGCGCCCGCTTTTACTGTTGTCAAGGGTGGACGTTCCGGTTATCAGCCTTTGCCCGTAAAGTCTGCTCGCACTCAGTATGCTGTTGCCGCGCCGACTCCCGCTGCCCTGAAGGTCTCGACGATTGTTGCCGTCGCCGTTTCGCTCACGCTCTTTTTTGTCCTCGCTACGTCGGTCTTTAGCGCTCGTCACGCCGCGTATGCCGAGTCCGTTTCCAACGTTACCTACGAGACCATTCGCGTTCAGCCTGGTGATTCTCTTTGGTCGCTTGCCGAGGAATATCCAATCGAAGGCCTTTCCACGCAAGAGACTTCCGACATGATCCGTAACGTCAATCATCTGGAGCATGGTTCGCTCGCCGCCGGTGCGCATCTTAAGGTTCCTGCTCGTTCGTAATCATTATCGCGCTGCGCATGGTACCCTTGTTATCGTTTAAGAGGAGGTACCATGCGCTGTCCTAAATGCGGCAAGGCACATACCCGCGTCGTTGATTCCCGTATGCAGGAGTCAAATAACACTATTAAGCGCCGTCGCGAATGTTGCTCGTGTAACTACCGCTTTACAACGTTCGAGCGATGCGAAGACCCAATTGAGGTCATTAAGTCGGACGGAACTAAGCAGCGGTTCGATCGCAATAAGCTGCTCGTCGGCTTGATGCGCGCCACCATCAAGCGTGATATCGACACTAAGAAGCTCAATGAGATTATCGACGACATCGAGGTCGAGCTGCGCTCTCGCACGCTGACGGCCGTCACGTCGCATGAGTTGGGTGACATGGTGCTCAAACGCTTGGCCAAGATCGACAAGGTGGCGTACATCCGCTTTGCCTCGGTCTACCGCGATTTCAAAGACGTCGATGAGTTTCTGCAAGAGCTCGACAAGCTAAGGTGATTCCATGTCCAACATTACCCTCAACATAAAGCGTCTCGATCCCACCGTCGAGCTTCCCAAATACGCCCATCCCACCGATGCCGGCTTGGATCTGCGCTCCAACGAGGACTGCGTCCTGAAGCCCTTCGAACGCCGTCTGGTCTCTACCGGGCTGGCTATCGCCCTGCCCGATGGCTACGCCGGCTTCGTTCAGCCCCGCAGCGGCTTGGCCATCAAGCAGGGCTTGTCTATAGTCAACACGCCGGGCCTCATCGACGCCCACTACCGAGGAGAACTCAAGGTTATCCTCATCAACCTGGATCCCTCCAATAACATTCAAATCAACAAAGGCGACCGCATAGCCCAACTCGTCATCCAAGAAGTCCCCACGGTCAACCTCGTAGAAGTAGAAGAACTAGACGAAACCGACCGAGGCAAAGGAGGCTTCGGCTCCAGCGGCGTCGCCTAGGGACGCTCGTATCCCTCCCGCCCGCCTCTCACACATATCATTCCATGCTCAAACATTCTCGCTTCGCAGGGGCGCACGGATTCCGCTTTCGCCTGAGCCCCATACATATCATCCCGTGCTCAAACATTCTCGCTTCACTGCGAAACTGCGCGCGGGACGATATGTATGGGGCTCAGGCGAAAGGGCTACATGCTTGACATAAAACAATCTTTCTAGTTAGCCGATGCGATAAAGGGATGCCTCCTTTGTCGCATCGGCTAACTCTATTTATATTTTCCTGTTTTACCTTTGCAGGTTCTAATGGAGGGGATACCGAAGTAGCTGCTAGTAAGTAAACGTAGCTGTTCAGCGGGAGCCGCCCATATATCGTTCCACGCGCAGTTTCGCAGCGCAGCGAGAATGTTTGAGCATGGAATGATATATGGGCGGCTCCCGCTGAACAGCGGACTTTCGTCTACCTGATATGAGCAGGTTTTCCGCCCCAGTAGAAGCGGCAGAAGGCTCGTTTGCGCTTTTGGGGCTTGCCTACGAGCTCCATGCTTGCGATGGCTATGTCTTCGGCTGCGTGGGGGCGGCGTAGCACTTCGCCGTTGATGAGTAGGGCTTTGAGTGATTCGGGATGGTCGTGCAAGTGACGTAGGGTTACGATGAGTTCTCGTGCTGTGGTGACATGCATGCTGGCGCCCATGCCGGTGAGCATCGTGGTGTTGGCCTTTTCCTGGCCGTATGATTTGCCCAGCAGGATCATCGGTAGATGCGCGCACAGGCACTCGGTGACGGTGAGTCCGCCCGATTTGAGGATTGCCAGGTCGCAGCCGTGCATGAGGGCCGCCATGTCGTCCACGTAGTCCAGAACCGTGACGTTGTCGAGCTTCATGGCGTCGAAGAGCGTCTTGAGTCGGGCGGCGTATTCCTTATCCTTGCCCGGTAAAAAGACAAAGTGCATGTCTTCAAAGCTGCGTAAGAAGGGGAGCGTGTGGTCCATCGCGGCACGGAAACGCACGTATGGTTGGGGCAAACTGGCGCCGGCCATCACCAATACGACGGTTTTGTCTATGGGGAGATTGAACTTGCTCAACTCATCTTCGCGTTTGTAATCGGTATCGAAACCGGCTCGGATGGGGATGCCCGTAATGCGGATCTTTGACTCGGGAACCTTACGTGGGCGTAGTGTTTCGGCCATAAATTCGTTGGCCACGCAGAACAGGTCGGTGTCCTTGTGGGGCCAAAAGCCTTCGACTTCATAGTCTGTTGGTACGCAGATGACCGGATAATCGATACCCGTAATTACGCGGGCGCCCACGGCAACATTGGCTGCTGTGATGTGCGTTGCGACCACGGCTATAGGCCTGCGGCGACGAATATATTCGTTGAAGGCGGGGAACATAATTCGCGACCATGCCGTGCCGCCGCCCCAGAGAAGATGTCCCGTAAGCGTATATCGCCAGGTCAGGTCGTAAATGGGGCGTGTGGCTCCCGTAAAAGAAGCCGCGGTCTTATTGCCGTCGAATTTAATACGTCCAAAATCAAGGATATCGAGCACTTCAATTTCAATATCCTCAGGGATTCCCTTGGTGCCGCGGATAAGGTCCAATGCTTGTGCAATCGCGTTGGCGGCGGCTTTGTGGCCCGATCCAACCGATGCGTGCACAATGGTTACTAGGGGTTTTTGTGCAGGTGAAACGGTCATTTGCTCCGGTTGGGGAGTGGCTTGCATGGGCAGGGGAGCGCTATTGCTCGTCTGCGTTTGATCCATCGATAACCCCCCTTCAGATTTGTTACGCGATTTATCATTGTAGTGCATGAGTGTCATGTTCACGTAAATTTGGGTATGAGCGCAAAGAACGCCAATCTTTCGACAGGAGGTCTCTTCATGACTACCCATCAGCCGATCGATGTTGCTATTATCGGTGGCGGCCCCGCGGGCTATGCTGCCGCCATTTACGCTGCGCGCTCCAACCTAACGACGACCGTGATTGAACAGGGCATGTCGGGAGGGCAGATCGCCACAACCAATGAGGTCGAGAACTATCCGGGCATTCCGCTCTTGAGTGGCGCCGAACTCGGCGAGCGTTTTCAGCAGCATGCAGAGGGCCTGGGAGCACAGGTTACATGGAGCATGGTTACGGGTATCGATTACGATGCCGATGCAGCGCTGTTTACGGTGCATCACGATATGGGCGATACGCTGGCCTCGAGTGTTATCGCTTGCATGGGTGCCACGCCGCGTCCGGCAGGTTTCGCTGGCGAGGATACGTATCGCGGTCGTGGCGTTTCATATTGCGCAACATGTGACGGTATGTTCTTCCGCGACAAGCAGGTATTTGTCATTGGCGGCGGCAATGCTGCCTGCGAGGAAGCTCTGTTCTTGTCAGAAATCGCCAACAGCGTGACCATCGTGCTGCGCAGCGATCAGTTTCGTGCGCCTGATGGTGTCGTTCAGAAAGTACTCGCAAAGGACAATATTACAGTTAGGTACCAAACTAGTATTGTGGAGCTATCGGGCGAAGTCATGCCAACGACGATTACCTTTAAGGACAATGCATCCGGCGAGACTCATACCGAGTCATTTGAGCCCGGCTCGTTTGGCATTTTTGTCTTTACCGGAACGCAACCCCATACCGAGCTTGTTGAGCATCTAGTTGATTTGGCGCCTGATGGCGGCATTCTGACTGATGAATCCATGGCGACCCGTACGCCAGGTCTATTTGCCGCTGGCGACATCCGTTCCAAGCGTTTACGCCAAGTTGTGACCGCCGTTTCTGATGGAGCCATAGCGGCAACCAGCGCATACGCATTTCTCCGTGGATAAGTACGATAATATATCTTATGTAAGGTTGTTATCTTTAAACAAAGTGGTTGGACGGTGCATCAATGTGCTGTCCAACCACTTTTACTTGCCGGCTATGTGATATGCAAAACTAGATAATCTAGAATACAATATAGATAATGAACGGAGGACCTTTATGAACCACGTTAAACACGTTATTCCGATGTCTGATTCGTCGGTCAGCATTAAGCCTGAGGATATTCAGCCCACTGTGCTGCCCGATGCATTTATTCAGTCCGATATCGTGCTCAAACTTAATACGTTGAGCCTGCCGCGCTATAACCAGTTGCCCAATGTGACGCTCTACCGCGACCAGGTTATTGAGTATGTTGCGCTGTGGATGGAGCCGCTGTCCATTTGCGTTGAGCAGCCCGTCATTACGCCATCGATGATCAACAACTACGTGAAGGTCGGCCTGGTGCCTGCTCCGGTCAAAAAGCAATATGGCCGCGAGCAGATTGCCCGTCTGATTGCTATCTGCATCTTTAAGCAGGTGCTACCTATTGCTGCGGTGCAGGCACTCTTTAACATTCAGCGTTTGAGCTACGATGCCCCGACGGCCTTCGATTATGTGGTCGATCAGCTCGAGGCATCGATTCGTTCGGCGTTTTCCGTCGAGCAGACACCGGTTCCCGATACGGCGCATCAGGTGACGCGTGAGTCGCTGCTTGTGCGCAGCGCGGTTTCATCCTTTGTTTCGAAGGCTTACTTGATGAGCTATCTCAAGTTTAACGGGTTTAATAGCTAGCCGACGTATAAAATGGGCGGGACAAAGAGCCATCTGTCGCTTTGTCCCGCCCATATTTTTGCTTGGTTGGACTTTATTTGCCCGAAGCTACGCCCATGCCGTAGCCGATGATCAGGCCGTGCATTTCGGCGTAATAGGAATCCAGGCCGTTGCAGGGCATGATGATGGTCTTGGAGCCGGGCCAATGCTCGACTATGCGGTCAGTAAGCGCCTGGGCTCCAGCTTCGTTCTCAACGTGATCGATGACGACCTCGCCGCCCGTAAAACCCTCGGCTTCCATGGTATCGATGATCTTGTTGAGCATCTTCTTTTCGCCACGCGTGTGCCCGACGAGTTCGATTTTACCGGCCTCGCTCGCCGTGCCCAAAATGCGGATATTGAGCTTGTTGGCAATGACGCCGGCTGCCTTAGGGATACGTCCGGCTTTGGCCAGGTTTTCGTAATTGCACAAGCTGAAGAGGATTTTGCTGTTCTGCTCAAGGCTATCGAAGTATGCGCAAGCGTCCTCGAATGAGACATCCGGATTGCTTGCAAGATAGCGGTCGAACAGCAAGAAAATGAGGTCCATTTTGCCGCCAGCTGCGCGTGAATTGACTAGATGAATCTGTCGGTCGGGCTCCTCGGCAAGAACCATATCGCGAGCCGTGGCTGCCGCGTTGTAGCTGCCCGACACGCCCTCAGAGATCGGCATGCAGATGGTCTTGTCTGCCAATTTGAAGAGCTCGGCCCACTCCCCTACGCTGGGGCAAGCGCTCGAAGAAGCGTTCGTCTCCGCCTGAACAGCGCAGTTGAGCTCATGCACATCGAGCGAAAGGTCATCGACGAATTCACGCTCCCCCACTCGAATTTTGAGGGGCGCAAATGCAAAGGTGGTATGGGGCGCGGTCGGTTGCCAATCGCGGAGGTTGCAGCTTGAATCTGAGATAAGTGCCCAGCTCATAGAGGGTCCTTTCTAATTGTTCCCATACAATTATAGCCATCTTGCAGACCGATTGGGTGGCTATCTAGTATTCAAAACTAGATAGCGGCCTGCACGAAAGGCAAAATAATGGACCCCATGACTCAAAGCCACGAGGTCCATATCCGTTTGCTTTATCTGAAAACTTAGTAACGCACGAAGATGTAGTTATTGTTCATGCCGGCGGCAACGGAGCTGATGATAACACCCGTGTTGTAGTCGGAAGCATGAATCATCTGACCACCACCGATGTAAATGCCGGTGTGGTACGAGTTGACAACAACGTCACCGGGCTGCGGATCGGACACACGCGTCCAGCCCATAAAGGTGCCCGTGGTGCCCAGGCGGCAATAGCGACCAGTGAGACAATAGCTAACAAAACCAGAGCAGTCGAAGCTGTTCGGGCCAATTCCGCCCCAGGAATAAGCGCAACCAAGCTTACTGTATGCACGCGAGACAACAGAACCGCCATCAACAGACTGGCTCGGAGCAGAAGGCGTCGGAGCCGGAGCGGGCGTTGAGGGCTGCGGCGTCGGAGCAGGTGCCGGCGTAGGAGCCGGAGTGTTGCCGCCCTGGTTGTTGTTATTGCTGGTCTGGCCACCGTTGTTGGTGTTCTCGGTCGTACCAGCAGTCTCGTTGCTCACCGTGGCCTTCTCGGCGGTGCTGGCGTTGATGCCAGCCTGCAGTGCGGCGTTGGCCTCGGCCTCGGCGGCAAGCTCGGCTTGCAGCTGCGAATCCAGGGAGTTTACGACGTTCTGTGCTTCAGCCTGCTGGGCGTTAAGCTCGTCGACCTTCTTTTGCGTGGTGGCGACGTTCTTCTCCTGCTCGGCCTGCTTATCGGTGAGCTGCTGCTTAAGCTCCTTGACCTCTTGAATGGTCTGAGCCTGCTTATCGGAAACTTTGCCGTAGTAGAACAAACGGTTGAGCATATCGCTCAGGTCATCGACACCCGTCAGAACCTGAAGTAGGCTCAGACCGCCGGTTTTGTACTCGCCGGCGACATAGGTCGAGAGCTTGGCCTGACCATCGGCGATCTCCTGCTGCTTTTGCGTGATCTCGCCGGCAGTCTGATCGAGTGCCTGCGTCTGCGTGGCGAGCTCATCGTAAATCTGCTGGGTTTGGGTGCCGATCTGCTCGAGCTTAGTACGAGCAGCGGCAAGGTCGGATGCGGTATCGGCGTAGGCAGGAGCCGCGAGGCCCAAGCCCAAAACACAAGCGAGGGTTGCCGTAGCAGCGCAGCGTGCCATGTTTTTGTGCGTGTTTGCTGTGCGCATGTAGCTTCCTTTCCAGTAACTAAGGGTAACGGCTAGTCCACCGTCACCAGACTAAAGAGCTCTACATCGTCATTAGACGGCGTGAGCTTCTCGCGCGGGTTGAGAAACGCAAGCTCAAGGATACAACCGTAACCGACAAGCTTTGCGCCCATATCTCGCACCAGTTTACCTGTTGCCTCGACGGTTCCGCCCGTCGCGACTAAGTCGTCCAGAATCAACACGGTATCTTTAGAGCTGATAGCGTCGGCATGGATCTCAATTGAATCGGTGCCGTACTCGAGCTCGTAGCTCTGGCTTACGGTCTCACGCGGCAGCTTGCCCGGTTTACGTGCGGGAACAAAGCCAGCGCCAAGGGCTACAGCCACCGGTACGCCAACCATAAAGCCGCGAGCCTCGGGACCCACGACCTTGGTGATTCCCATGTCGGCAAAGTGCTCGGCGAGGGCATCGGTCATGGCTTTGAGCGCCTCGGGATTGCCAAAGAGCGGCGTGATGTCTTTGAAGATGACTCCGGGCTCGGGATAGTCGGGGATGTCGACGATTTGAGATACGAAGTCGTACATTGCATGACCTTTCAATGGGTTGCCGGATAAGCGGCAGCTGTTATTTGCCTGCGGTGGCGGTGCCGGATTGCGAAGGGGCGACGACCTTGAGCGGCTTTACGAGAGAATCCTCGTGCGAAGCCGGCACGGCAGTCTCTTCGTTTTTGGCCTTGGTGGACTCGGAGCGAGTGATTTCCTCATCGAGTGCATCGATATCGGCGTCTTCGACCACGGCGTTGAGCGACTCAAAAACGCGGTTCTTGAGCAGCGCGGTGTGCACGCCCTCCGTCAGGTCGTGAAGCTTCTTAAACGCACGCTCGAGCTTGGCGTCGCGCTCGTCATCGGAGGTATCCATTCCGAGCATGCTCACGAGCACCTGCTCAAACATCGAGGACTCGCGGTTGGCGGAAGACACGTACTGACGCAGGTTGCGCGGCTCGATATGGAAGCGTGACAGCTCGGAGCAGTAGCGGATGATCGGAAAATCGCGACCATCGACGAGCTCACGATTCTGTGGACTCTTGATGATACGAATGAGGTCGTTCTCGGCGAGCGAGCGGATAAACGAAATCTCGACGCCCAGCATATCGGGAATGGTCTCGATGGGATGCAGCTTTTGCTTAGTCTCCTTGGGCTCCGTCTTGAGCGGAACATCGGACAGCAAGCCCACCTCGTAGGCGAGCGTTGACAGGTCCGTGGCGTTTTCCAAGCGCTGCTTAATCACGTTGAGCGGCATGTAGCGAGTCTTCTGCAGATGCAGAATGACCTCCAGGCGATCAACGTCCTCCTTGGAGTACTGACGGTATCCCTTAGGCGTACGATGAGGGGTAATGAGCCCCTCATCCTCTAGAAATCTAATTTTTGAGTTCGAAAGATCGGGGTATGCGCCTCGAAGTAGGTTGACGACTTGGCCGATACTCAGATAGTTGCGTTCGGCCATGCCCTACTCACCGGTTTCGATGCGCTCCGGCGTGCTCTCGTGGTAGATGAGCGTAAACGTACCGATCTGGACGGAAGAACCGTCGTGCAGCGGGGCTGCATTGACGATGGCACCGTCGACCCAGGTGCCATTGAGTGAGCCCAAGTCCTCGATGCGAGCGCCGAGGCCCTCGCGAATAATGCGCGCGTGGCTGCGCGAAACAGTCATGTCGTTGAGGAAGATGCCGTTTGCAGGATCGCGGCCGATGGTGGTCACGTCGTCCTCGAGCTCAAAAGCGGCACCAGTCTGCGGACCCTTGACGATGGACAGAACGGGGGCGGTGATGCGCACGTTGGCCATGAGGTCGGGAACGGTGACGTCGCTTGAAGGCACGCGGAATACGCAGGTAGCGTCAGCAGTCTTATCATTCTGAGACATATTGTTAACCATGTTGTCCATGACAACCCCTAACTTATCGCGGACGTGCCGCAAATAATGAACCGTACGTAATCATACCCCAACGAATCAGTCTTCGATTTCAGGGTTCAGAAAGTCGATGTCCTCGTCCTCGGGATGCGCGAGAGCCTGTTTAATGGCCACTCCGCCCTTAATGGAGTAGATGACAGCCGTGAGCATGGAGAAGATCACGCCGCCGTACACAAAGAAGATGCCGAGGGGCACCGAGCTTCCGTTGAGGCCCGGGAAGGCCGTAAGGGTTGAAGATAAAAGGTGCAGGCCGTCAATAACGGGGAAACCGAGCAGCATGAGTGAGAAGCCGGTCATGAGCAGCGCCGTGGCAATCTTTCCGGGAAAGACCACATCGATGGGGCGACGGTGATAATGACGCACGATAAGCGTGCCGATGCCCAGATAGATGTCGCGGCCAATAATGAGTACGCAGACCCAGATGGGCAGCTCTCCGCGGACCACCAGTCCAAGTACGCCGGTGAACAGCAGCGCACGGTCGCAAATGGGATCCATGACCTTGCCGAGCCACGAGACCGTCTTAGTCATGCGGGCGATCTGACCGTCCATCCAGTCGGTGGAGGCGGCAACGGCGTAGATAACGATGGCGATGACACGGTTGTTATCCGTCACAAACAGGTACAGAAATACCAGGGTGAGGATCAGGCGCGTAAAGGTGATGAAATTGGAGATTGTAAAGATCTTATTCGACGGGTAATCGGAAGTGCCGATAAGCTCCTTTTTGATCTTCTTTTTGATGCCCACAGGACTCCCCCGCTGGTTAACGACAAAACTTTCGATACTATACCCGTTCCGGCGATGTCTATCCAGCGCAGCCATAGAGAGTCCAGACATATGGATGGCGCCTCTGGGCTGCGCTGGATTCTGCATTTGTGTACACCAGCCTCCAAAAGCGACATTTTTCGGCATCTTTGGTGGCTGGTGTACACGTTTTGATTCGGTGATTACATCGATCGGGAAAGTTGTTGCTTTAAGCAAATGCGTGCGGGTCGAGATTGGCTGGCGCCAAAAGAGCCCAACGGCCGTTACGGCTTCGTTAGAAACGCGCCCCACCATGGATGTTGAACCCGAAAGGTAAGGCGCGCGGGCACGGTGAATCGGCCCGCGCGCCCGGAAGAGAAAGGATAAACCCATGGGTTACATGCTCGAGACGCGCGGGCTCACCAAGCGCTTCGGCCGCGGCGACCAGGCGCAGGACGCCGTGGCCGACGTGAGCCTTCATATCCGCGAGGGCGAGGTGTACGGGCTGCTCGGCCCCAACGGCGCCGGCAAGTCGACAACGCTCAAGATGATCTGCGGGATGCTGCGGCCGACGGCCGGGGAGATCCTCTTTGCCGGGCACGCCTGGCGCCGCGAGGACCTCTACGCAATCGGCAGCCTCATCGAGGAGGCGCCGCTCTACCCCAACCTCACCGCGCGCGAGAACCTGCGCGTACGCACCACGCTGCTGGGCCTTCCCGAGAGCCGCATAGACGAGGTGCTCGCCGCCGTGGACCTCGCGGACACCGGGAAGAAGCGCGCCGGGCGCTTCTCGATGGGCATGCGGCAGCGCCTGGGGCTCGCGCTGGCGCTGATCGCCCGGCCACGCCTGCTCGTGCTCGACGAGCCCACCAACGGACTCGACCCCATCGGCATCGAGGAGCTGCGCGACCAGATCCGCGGCTTCGCGGCGGCGGGTACGACGGTGATCGTCTCGAGCCACATCCTCTCCGAGGTGCAGCAGATGGCGGACACCATCGGCATCATCTGCGGGGGGCGCCTCGCCTACGAGGATGCGCTTCGGCCCGGGCAGGACCTCGAGGAACTCTTCATGAGCGTCTGCCGGGAGGGGCGTCGAGCGCGCGGGGAGGTGGCGGCATGACGGGCGAGAAAGGCGGCCTGCTCGCGGGCCTGCGCGCCGAGGCCCTGAAGTCGCGCCACGCGGCACCGGTTCGCCTGGCCGTGCTCATGGCGCTGCCGATGCCGCTGCTCGGCGCGATGCCCTACCGGGGCGTGCAGATCTTCAGCGCGTGGAACTACTGGTACGCGCTCTTCCTGCCCGTGGCTCTCTCGCTCGTGGTGGCTTGCGTCGCGCGGGCGGACGCGCGCACGCGGATGCGGGGGCTTCTGGGCCTGGGCTTCCCGCTTAGGCGCGCCTGGTGGGCCAAGGCGCTCTGGTGCCTCGCGCTCTGCACGCTCTCGAACCTCGTGGTCTTCGGCATCTACCTCGCGGGCTCGGCGTTCTCCTCGCAGGGCCTCACGGCCGCGGGCACGCTCACGATGCTCCTCTGCGCGCTCGTCAACACGGTGACCGCGGCGTGGATGATCCCCGCAGGGCTCTTCCTCACGGCGCGGCTCGGCATGCTCGCGGGCATCTTCTGCCCGCTCGCCGCGCAGCTCATGGGTGGGTTCGCCTGGTCGCTGATTCCGCTGCCGCAGCTCTTTCCGCCGTCGGCGAGCATGGTCATCCCCACGAGCTTCATCCCCGTGCTGCCGAGCGGCGAGCCTCTCGCGGCGGACATGGCGCTCGGCGGGGCGCTCGCGGCGGACGGCATGCTCACACTGGCGGGCCTTGCGGTCTGCGCGCTCGCGTTCGCCGCGCTCACGGCGGCGGGCGCGGCCTGGTTCGCGCGCTCCGAGGAGAGGTGATGGCCATGACGCGACTCTCCGACCCGACGCCGCGCATGACTCTCCCGCGGGCCCTGCTCTCCGAGGCCCTGCGCCTGGCGCGCTCCCCGCTCACGGCGGTGCACCTCGTCTGCGGCCTGGCAGCCGGTCTTGCCTGCGGCGAGTACTTCTCCGTAACCCGATGGGACCCGGCGCTGGGCGCGGACGCCTACGCCCAGTTCCTCGGCGCCCTCATGCCGCTCATGTCCGCCATCGTCTGCGGGCTCTCCGTGGACGAGGAGCGCGCTGCCGGGCGCCTCGCCAACCTCACGGCGGTCCCCTCGCGCGGGCGCGCCGTCGCGGCGAAGCTGCTCGCCCTTGCGGCGCTCAGCGCGGGCGCGCTGGCCGTGGCGCTCGGCGTGTTCGGGGCCGCGCTCGCCGTCGCCGGGCGCCTGCCGCTCGGGCCCGCTCCGCTTGCGGCCGCCTGGGCGGGCATCGTGCTGGGCAGCCTGCCCCTCTACGCGCTGGAGCTCGGCGTGGCCCTGCGCCTCGGCCGCAACGCCGCCATCGGCGCCGGCGCGGCGGGGATGCTCCTCGCGTTCTTCTCAGTGGGCGGACTTGCGCACGGCCTCATGACCGGCGAGCTCACCGGTGCCCTGGCGACGCCCCTGAGCTGGGTGCCGCTCGCCTGGCCCGCGCGCCTGGGGTCGCTCGGGGTGGAGGCCTTCATCGACGCCGCACGCGCGGCGGGCCCTCTCCTCACGACTGCGCTCGCTGGCCTCGTGCTCGCCCTGGCAGCCGATGCCGTCCTTCTCGCCTGGTTCTGCCGCTTCGAGGACGGGAGGGCAGATGCGTAGGAGGCCGCTCGCCGCCGTGCTCGTCCTCCTCTCCGCAGCGCTCGTCCTGGGCGGGAATGCCCTGCTCGACGCCGGCTGGGGGTCGGCGCTGCGCTCGATCGCCGAACGCGCGCTGCCCAACCCTGAGGTCGCCATGTGGGCGCCCGCGCCCGAGCCCGGCAGCCACGCGAGCTCCTACGCCGACGCCACCGGGGCGGGAGCGAACTACGTCTACCTTGTATTCCGTAACATCTAAATCGACAAAAACGGCAGCATAAAGTCGACACTTCCC
>CABQLK010000014.1 GCA_902465015.1 uncultured Collinsella sp. | reverse complement strand
CGATCGGTTGTTGTCTCCGAAAACGTCATCGAAAGCCCTGTGCTTGGATCCATCTCCCCACTCCAGCTTTCTGGTGGCGTGAAAACGCTGCTGCTTATGAGATTTGATCGTAAGCATATTTTTAACGCTTCTACCTGTGGTGACAACTGTGCCAAGTGGATTCTCGACATGGCGAAAGACCGCAAGCTCGTTGTGAATCTCTATCATGTGATGGACTTTGGTCGCGAGGATTTTAAAATTAAAGTCGTGAATAGCGGCCGAATCGTTCACAACATGGCCGATTTGATTCACGAGTCGATTCCGTATCTGTAGGTGCTGCTTATGAACGGTTCGCATCTCGTTAAGATTTCCCGCCGCAGGGGAACCAAGTACACATTTACCATTAAACGGAACATTACTATTGTGCGTGGGGATAGTGGCACGGGTAAGACGACACTGTTTGACATGGTCGCAGACTACATGCGAACGGGCGAGCAGTCGGGTGTTTCCTTGCAATGCGATTGTCCCTGTGTCGCCCTGACCGATTATGATTGGCGAAACCAGCTTTCGTCCGTTCATGACTCGATTGTATTTGTCGATGAGGGCTTAAAAGAGATCCATTCTGATGAGTTTGCCCATCATGTGCTGTATTCCTCGAATTATTTCGTGCTGATCTCAAGGGCTGATTTCCCCAATCTTCCGTATAGCGTGGATGAGATTTACAAGATTAAGACGAGCGGAAAATACCATTCTTTCGTCCCTGTTTATCAAGATCGCGGGAATCATCGTTATGCTATTTCCCGGTCGGCGCCAAAACAGGACATTACTTACGTGAAATAACTGGGGATTCGGTTTTTCACTACGACAAAGACTGCATTCCGGAGGCGTTTTGTACGGGAGGTAATTCTGCGAAGGTTATGGCTCTTATCGCATGCCGAAATGTCCGATAGTTTTGTTGAATAGTGTCGTGTCGTCACTTCCTGCGGCATACTAAAGAAGCTGTACATGCTTCAGATTGGATTTTCATGTCTGAGATCTTTGAACCCAAGAACATCATCGTCACGGGCGGCTGCGGCTTCATCGGCAGCAACTTCGTGCACTACGTCGTGAACAACCACCCGGGCGTCCACGTCACCGTCCTGGACAAGCTTACCTACGCCGGCAACCCCGAGAACATCGCGGGCCTGCCCTCCGACCGCGTGGAGCTCGTCGTGGGCGACATCTGCGACGCCGGGCTGCTCGACAGGCTGGTACCGGGCCACGACGCGATCGTGCACTACGCCGCCGAGAGCCACAACGACAACTCCATCGCGGACCCCGAGCCCTTCCTGCGCACCAACGTCGAGGGCACCTTCCGCCTGCTGGAGGCCGTCCGCAAATACGGCATCCGCTACCACCACGTCTCCACCGACGAGGTCTACGGCGACCTGGCGCTCGACGACCCCGCCAAGTTCACCGAGGAGACGCCGTACCACCCGTCCTCGCCGTACTCGAGCACCAAGGCCAGCTCCGACATGCTCGTGCGCGCCTGGACCCGCACCTACGGCCTCCGCACCACGATCTCCAACTGCTCCAACAACTACGGACCCTTCCAGCACGTGGAGAAGTTCATCCCCAGGCAGATCACCAACATCATCGACGGCGTGCGCCCCAAGCTCTACGGCCGCGGCGAGAACGTCCGCGACTGGATCCACACCGAGGACCACTCCTCGGCCGTCTGGGACATCCTCACCAAGGGCCGCATGGGGGAGACCTACCTCATCGGCGCCGACGGCGAGAAGAACAACATCACGGTCCTGCGCATGATCCTCGAGGCGATGGGCCGCGACCCCGAGGACTTCGACTGGGTCGCCGACCGCCCCGGCCACGACCGCCGCTACGCCATCGACTCGACCAAGCTGCAGCGCGAGCTGGGCTGGAGGCCGGCGCACACCGACTTCGCCGAGGGCCTCAAGGCCACCATCGACTGGTACGTCGAGAACGAGTCCTGGTGGCGCCCGGCCAAGGAGGCCACCGAGGCGCGCTACCGCGCACAGGGCCAGTAAGACCGCATCCCGGCGAACCGCGCCGCGGGGCGCCCGCGCGGGGCCGCAGGGCATGGGGATGATCCTGCGTCCCCGCGCGGGCGCCCCCTGTTTTCCAACGTCTTCGATAGGAGCTTTTCCCACATGGCAGACATCGCATTCGAGAAGGACCTCTCCGTCGCCGAGACCGGCATCGGGGGCCTCAAGGTCATCGACCTCGCCGTCCACGGCGACTCGCGCGGCTGGTTCAAGGAGAACTGGCAGCGCGCCAAGATGACCTCGCTCGGGATCCCTGACCTCCGCGTCGTCCAGAACAACATCTCCTACAACGAGAAGAGGGGCGTCACCCGCGGCATCCACGCCGAGCCCTGGGACAAGTTCATCTCGGTGGCCCGCGGCTCGGTCTTCGGCGCCTGGGTGGACCTGCGCGAGGGCAGCGCCACCTACGGGAAGGTGTTCACCTGCACGCTCGACCCGTCCAGGGCCATCTACGTCCCGCGCGGCGTGGGCAACTCCTTCCAGGCCCTGGAGGACGGCACCGCCTACACCTACCTGGTGGACGCCCACTGGTCGCTGGAGCTGAAGAGGACCTACACCTTCGTTAACCTCGCCGACCCCGAGCTCGCCATCGAGTGGCCGATCCCGCTGGACCAGGCCACCGTCTCCGAGGCGGACCTCAACCACCCGATGCTGAGGGACGTCGTCCCCATGGCGCCCAAGAGGACGCTCGTCACCGGCTGCAACGGCCAGCTGGGCCGCGCGGTGCGCAGGCTGGCGGAGGAGCGCGGCGTTGCCAAGGACTTCGACTTCTGCGACATCGACACCTTCGACATGTCCGACCCGGACGCCTACGCGCAGTACGACTGGTCGCTCTACGGCACGGTCATCAACTGCGGCGCCTACACCGCCGTGGACAGGGCGGAGACCCCCGAGGGCCGTGCCACCGCCTGGAAGGCCAACGCGACCGGGCCGGCCCTGCTCGCCCGCACATGCGCCGGGCACGGCATCACGCTCGTCCACGTGTCCAGCGACTACGTCTTCGACGGCACGGCCGAGGTCCATACCGAGGACGAGCCCCTCAGCCCGCTGTCCGTCTACGGCCAGACCAAGGCCGCCGGCGACATCGCCGTGGCCGGGTGCCCGCGCCACTACATCATGCGCTCCAGCTGGGTCATCGGCGAGGGCCACAACTTCGTCAAGACCATGAAGGGGCTCTCCGACCGCGTCGCCGACCCGGAGGACGGGCTCGCGCAGGTCACCGTGGTCGACGACCAGCTGGGCCGCCTGACCTTCACGCGCGACATGGCCGAGGCCATCTTCCACGTGCTTGATGTGAAGGCCCCCTACGGCACCTACGACTGCACCGGCTCCGGCGCCGTCAAGAGCTGGGCCGACATCGCCCGCGCCGTCTTCGATGCCGTCAACGGCAACGGGGACAAGGTCGTGCCGGTATCGACCGCCGACTACTACTCCACCGCCGCGGGCCCCGTCGCCCCGCGCCCGGTCCACTCCGCGCTCGACCTGTCCAGGCTCGAGTCGGTCGGCTTCCACATGCCCGACTGGGAGGAAGAGCTGGGGGAGTACCTCAAGACGCTCTAGCCGCTATTAACTTTTCGAGAGCAAAAGCCGCCGCTTGTTAACGGTGGCTTTTCTTGTTGGTGGCTATCTGCGCAGTGGTGCCAATAGTATTCTGCGGAAGATCTACCTCTCGCTTGTCTCGGTGGCGGACTTGCCGGGCTGGTCATCGTAGGCGTATTTGCTGTACACGTTGACCTCCCACTGCTTTTTTTCGACCTTTGCCACAGAATCCAGGATGAATCCGGTTGCAAGGCTCAGACCACAGAGGAACATAAACGATGCAGCAAGCATGGCAGTGGGGAAACGCGGGACCAGGCCGGTCTGAAAGTACTCAACAAAGATAGGAATGCCCAAAACCAGGCCGATAATCGCGAATAGAAGCGCGACGAGGCTGAAGAACTTCAGCGGGCGGTAGTCCTTGAACAGCGTGCCGATCATCGCAACGACTTTAATGCCGTCGCTCACGGTATTGAGCTTGGACTCGGAGCCTTCCGGACGGTCGCGGTACTCGATGGGCACGTCTTTGATGCGCCAGCGGTGGTCGACGGCGTGGATCGAGAGCTCGGTTTCGATCTGGAAGCCCTCGGAAAGCACAGGGAAGGTTTTGACGAACGGGCGGCTCATGGCGCGGTAGCCTGTCATGACGTCATCGAAGCTGTAGCCATAGATCCACTTGATCATGGCGCGGACCAGATTATTGCCAAAGCCGTGGAAGGCACGCTTGTTCTCCTCGGCGTAGGTGCCGTTGGAAAGGCGATCGCCTACGGTCATGTCGGCCGTGCCGTTAAGGATGGGCTCGCAGAGGGCCTTGGCCGCCTCGGCGGGGTAGGTGTCGTCTCCGTCGACCATCAGGTAGCAATCGGCGTCGATATCGCGAAACATCTGGCGGCACACGTTGCCCTTTCCCTGACGGGGCTCAAAGCGGACTGTGGCGCCGTGCTCGGTGGCAATGCGTGAGGTATCGTCTGACGAGTTGTTGTCATAGACATAGACCGTCGCCTGCGGAAGCTCGCGGTGAAAGTCGTCGATGACTTTGCCGATCGTGAGCGCTTCGTTGTAGCAAGGGATGATGACGGCGATGGATTCAGAATTCACTTAATGCTCCTTATACATTCAATCCTAGAAAGTATAGCCGTTTGGGCTTGTCATCCTAAGATGTGGGTTAGTTCTCCAGTTTTGTTGCGCGAATCGTTTGCATGGCCGTCGGGTCTATACTGTTCGTTTGTCAACGATTACGAGTAAAGGAGTTGCATCCGTGTCGGATCAGACAAAGCAACAAGAAACTCGCAGTCTGCCTGCGACGTTTGCTAAGAATGAATTTGAGAAGGACGCGTTTATCCTTCGTCAGCTGGTTACCAAGGATTTTAAGATCAAGTATCGCCGTAGCGTTCTGGGCGTCGCATGGTCGGTGCTCAACCCGCTGCTGATGATGATCGTCATGGCCATCGTGTTCTCGACGATTTTTGGCCAGGGCCGCAATGGCTCAATGACGCCCGAGATGTACCCACTGTACTTGATCGTGGGTAACATTACCTTTGCCGTCATGTCTGAGTCTACTAACCAGGCCCTGACGTCGATCGTGGGCGCTGCCCCTCTGCTCAAGAAGGTTAAGGTGCACCGCTGGGTTTTCCCGGTGCAGAAGGTGCTCTTCTCGCTGGTCAACTTTGCCTTCTCGCTGGTCGCCGTCGCCATCGTCATGCTGTGGTTCCGCGTTATGCCTTCTTGGCACCTGATTCTGTTGCCGGTTTGCCTGCTGCTGCTTATGTGCTTCTGCATGGGCCTGGGCATGATGCTCTCTGCCCTTACGGTCTTCTTCCGCGACGTTATGCATCTGTGGAGCGTCGTCATTACGGCGTGGACTTACATTACGCCCATCTTCTGGACGACTGACTATATTGCGCAAATGCCGCATCTCGTGCGTATCTTGATGTATGCGAACCCCATGTTCAACTACCTGCAGTTTATGCGCGATATCTTCCTGTTCCAGACTACGCCCTCGCTTATGACGTTTGGTATGTGCGTCGCTTGGGCGGTTCTTGCGCTTATTATTGGCTATACCGTGTTCCATAAGTCCGAGCGCAAATTTATCCTCTACATCTAAGGAGTGCTGTGATGACTGAATCTGTTGTTGATTACAGCGAGCAGCCTCTGGCTGTCGAGGTCGACGACGTCACCATGATCTTTAACATGGCGTCCGAGTCGCTGACCAACCTCAAGGAGTACTTCATTAAGCTTGCCAAGCACGAGCTGTTCTTTGAGGAGTTTAGGGCGCTTAAGCACATCTCGTTTGATATTCATCGCGGCGAGGTTGTGGGTCTGGTCGGCACCAATGGCTCCGGCAAGTCTACGATGCTCAAGATTATCGCTGGCGTTCTTGAGCCTAGCGAGGGCAGCGTTAAGGTGCACGGTAACATCGCGCCGCTGATTGAGCTTGGCGCCGGCTTTGACCCCGAGCTGACCGCCCGCGAGAACATCTATCTGAACGGCGCCCTGCTCGGCTATACCAAGGAGTTCATCGACGCCAACTTTGACGGCATTATCGAGTTCGCTGAGCTGCAGAACTTTGTCGATATGCCGCTTAAGAACTTCTCTTCGGGCATGGTGGCGCGTATCGCCTTTGCAATCGCGACGATTACCGAGCCCGATATTCTGATCGTTGACGAGACGCTGTCCGTCGGTGATGTGTTCTTCCAGCAAAAGTGTGAGGCCCGCATCCAGCACTTTATCCAGAGCGGCGACGTGACGGTTCTGTTCGTTTCGCACTCTATGGAGCAGGTTGAGCGCATCTGCCAGCGTGCCGTTTGGATTGAGAAGGGTGACCTTCGCATGGATGGCCCGGTCGATGAGGTCTGCAAGGCGTACCGCGAGCAGTTCAACTAGGTTATAATTACTTGCGCCTGACAGGCTTGTGCTTGCTTGGGCGTGCGGTTATTTGCTCCATTAGCTCAGTTGGATAGAGCAGGGGACTTCTAATCCCAAGGTCGACGGTTCGAATCCGCCATGGAGCACCATCGTTTATTAAGCCCGGACCGCTATGTGGTCTGGGCTTTTTTCATCTTGTGTGCTGCTGAAGCCGAGCGCGAACAAGCCGCTGCTGTTTGTTGGGGTTGGCATTTTACTTTTCCAGATTCTCTTTCAGCAGCTCCAGCGCGTGGGCGTAGCCCTGGAGGCCTTCGCCGGTGATGGTGGCGAAGCAGGCTAGGCGTGCATAGCTCACCTGGCGGAAGTCCTCGCGCGTCTCTACGGCGCTGATGTGCACCTCGACGGCAGGGATGGCGACGGCCTTGAGGGCGTCAAGGATTGCCACGCTGGTGTGCGTGTAGGCTGCCGGGTTGATGACGATGCCGTCGACCTTGCCGTAAGCCTCCTGGATCTTGTCGACGATGCTGCCCTCGTGGTTGGACTGGAAGACCTCGACCTCGCTGAAGCCCTGTGCGGTTCCCGCTTCCTGGCAGATCTGCACTAAGCGGTCGTAGTTGTCGCTACCATAGATGCCCGGCTCGCGAATGCCGAGCATGTTGAGGTTGGGGCCGTTGATGACGAGTGCTTTCATGGTTGCTTCCTTTGCGGTTGGAAAGCCACCACAAAGGTGTCTGTCCCCTTTGTGGTGGCTTAGGTTAGAGAGCGGGTGGGAGGGTCTCGAGGAGGGCTTGGGCGGTGTTGGCAGCGCAGTCGCGTGAGTCGATGATGTAGTCGGCCCAGGCGCGGTAGCGCGGCATACGCTGCTCGGCCAGCTTATCGATGCCGTCGCGCGCGGTGATGGGGCGGCCCTTGTGGGCGAGCTCGTCGAGCTTGCGGTTGAGCATCACGATCTGGCTATTCTGGTACAGCAGCGGGTAGTTCTCGTCGCGTGTGACCACGCCGCCGCCGGTGGAGAGCACCAGGCCGCTGCGCTTGGAAATGTCGGCCAGCTCCGCTGTCTCTTGCTCGCGGAAGGCGGCCTCGCCGCGCTCGACGATAAAGTCGGCACAGGGCATGCCCAGGCGCTCCTCGAGGGCGCGGTCCAGATCGATGTGCTCGCGACCCGTCAGCATTGCGATCTGCTCACCCACGCGGGTCTTGCCCGAACCCGGCATGCCGATCAGCGCTATGTTCTGTTCGCGGCGCGACAGGCGCTCCGTTACGTCCAGGATGCGCTCGCGCGGGGTGACCTGGCCGGTATAGCGCTCGACGGCTTGCGCTGCCTGGGCCACGAGCATCAGCAGACCGCCGATGCAGGGGATACCGCGGCGCTCGGCCTCGAGCATGAGTCCCGTGCGAGCGGGGTTGTAGACAATGTCGATGACGCCTTCGAGTGCATCGAGCCCTTCGAGCGTGCAAGGCGCGTCGGGGCAGTGGGGGAACATACCGGCAGGCGTGCAGTTGACGAGTAAGGCGGCGTCGGACTGCTGCGCGATGTTGCCGTAGTTGACCTCGCTCGTGCGACCCACGGGCACAACGATGGCGCCCAGGTCTCCCAGCACCATACTTGCCGTGGTGCCGGCGCCGCCGGTGGCGCCAAGTACGAGGACCTTCTTGCCGGCAACCTCTACGCCCAGCTCCTCGACCAGGCACTGAAAACCAAAGTAGTCAGTGTTGTCACCGCGCAGGCGGCCGTCGGGCAGGCGTGTGATGGTGTTAACGTTGCCCATGCGCTCGGCCAGCGGGCTCAGCTCGTCCAGGTACTCCATGACGGCGCGCTTGTAGGGGATGGTCACGTTGGTGCCCTCCCACTCGTCGCCCCTCATAAAGGCCGCGAGGTCCTCGGGCTCGCGCTCAAAACGCACGTACTCAAGCCCCGCCAGCTCCTTGTAGATGGTCGGGGTGTAGCTGTGGCCCAGCACGCGGCCCAGCACGCCATAGGGACGGGTTGCGGCGGTATCGGTCATCTAGAGCACCTCCGTGTAGCTGCCAAAGTAGGTAAAGCTCTCGCACACGTCGTCGATGGAATCGAGCAGGTCGTCGAGTGCCTTGCTGCCAAAGGGGCAGTCCAGGTCAAAGTAGAACATAAACTCAAAGTCGTGCCCGGGGATGGGACGGCTCTCGAGTTTGATGAGGTTGATGTTGAGCGCGTAGAAGCGCTCGAGCACGCGGTAGAGGGCGCCCGGCTCGTTGGCCGTGGTGATCATGAGCGAGGTGCGGTTGGCGCCGGGGTAGACGCGCGGCTCGCGGCTGATGACGACAAAGCGCGTGTAGTTGTTGTCCGAGTCCTGGATGTTGGATTCCAACACCTCCATACCATACAGCGCGGCACAGCTGCGCGAGGCGATAGCGGCGACATCGGTACGCTCGGAGCTGGCGACCATCTCGGCCGACATGGCCGTGTTAGGGTACTTGGTGGCGTGCAGGTCGTGGGACTCGATAAAGCTAGCGCACTGCGCGATGGCCTGACCGTGGCTGTAGACCTCGCGTATGTCCGCGAGCTTGGTGCCGGGCTTGACGAGCAAGTTGTGGTCGATCTTGAGGCGCAGCGAGCGCACGATATGGAAGTCGAACTGTGCAAGCAGGTCGTAGACGGCGTTGACCGAGCCGGCGGTGGAGTTCTCGATGGGCAGCACGCCAAACTCGCAGAAGCCGTCGCGTATGGCGCGCATAACGCCCTCGAAGGTCTCGAAGAACGCAATATCGGGCACGTCGAAGAGTTTGCACGCGGCGATCTGGCTGTAGGCGCCTTCGACACCCTGGCAGGCGACGGTGGCCGTCTGGGGGAAGGGTGTGTCAAAGGCTGCGGCCGTGGCATGGGCTTTTTGCGACACCGTGATGCCCTTGAGCTCGTTGATGTAGCGCTGCTGCTCGGCCTTGCTCATGCTCATGAGGAGACGGAACAGGGTGATGGTCTGCGCCTCGTAGCGCTCGGGCGCGCGGCTGGCGAGGTTGTTGAGCTTGGAGCGCTCGCGGGCGGGGTCAAAGACGGCCTTGCCCATCTCGATCTTTGATTTGGCGACCTCGGTGGCAATGTCCATACGCTCGACAAAGCTGTTGAGGAGCGTGGTGTCGATGCCATCGATGGCCTGGCGAATATCGGCAAGGTCCATGGAGGCCCCTTTCACGTGTCGGTGATTTTTCTGGGACGGGGATTAAAAAATCATTAGGTACACAATGATTTTTTAATCCCCGTCCCAGAAAAATCACTGGGTGGGCGTGGGGGCCGGAGTTGGCCCCCAGAGATTTTTAGAGCTGGGCTGCGTCCTCGAGGAGGGCGTCCCAGATGGCGAGGGCGGCGGCTGCTTCGGCAACGGGGACGGCGCGCGGGACGATGCAGGGATCGTGGCGGCCGTGGACCGAGAGCTCGGCATTTTCCATGGCGTCCATGTCTACGGTCTGTTGCTCGCGGCCAATAGAGGGCGTCGGCTTTACGGCCATACGCCACATGACGGGCGCGCCGGTGGAGATGCCGCCCAGAATGCCGCCGGCGTTGTTGGATTCAACCTCGATCTCGCCCGACTCTGCATCGATGCGATACGGATCGTTGTTCTCGCTGCCGCGCATGGCGGCCACGGCAAAGCCCATGCCAAACTCCACGCCCTTTACGGCGGGAATGCCAAACGCGATTTGCGCGATGCGGTTCTCGATGCCGTCGAACATGGGGTCGCCGATGCCCGCGGGAAGCCCGTAGATGCCGCACTCCACGATGCCGCCGATGCTATCGAGTTCGTCGCGCGCGGCCAGAATCTCCTCGCGCATGCGGCCGGCTGCGGCGGCGTCAATGCACGGCAGATCGTTCGTAAGGATCGCCTTGCGGTCGGCCTCGCGATAGACCATATCGTCCATCGGCAGGTCGGAGATGCCGCCGATCTGCGCGACGTGGGCCATGACCTGAATGCCGCGGGTCTCGAGTGCCTGCAGCGCAATGCCGCCGGCGATGCATAAGGGTGCCGTTAGGCGGCCGGAGAAATGCCCGCCACCAGCGACATCGTGCATGTTGTGATACTTCACGCGCGCAGGGAAGTCCGCATGTCCGGGGCGGGGCTTGCGGCGCAGCTCGGAGTAATCCTTGGAGCGCGTGTTGGTGTTCTCGATAATCGCGGCGATGGGCGCGCCGGTGGTATGTCCATCGACAACACCGGCGATGATGTGGGCGGCGTCGGCCTCGCGGCGTTTGGTCGCGGTCTCGTCGCGACCGGGGGCGCGACGGTCGAGGAAGGCCTGCAGCTTCTCCTGGTCCACGGCGATGCCCGCCGGGATGCCATCGAGCGAGCAGCCGATAGCGGGGGAGTGCGATTGGCCGAAGATGCTCAGATGCAAGACGTTGCCAAAGGTCGAGGACATGCTATTCCTCCTCGAGTGTGACCTTGCCGCCCAGCAGGCGGTAGTGGTCGAAGAAATCGGGATAGGACTTGTTGACGGCTTCGGCGCCGTGGATCACGACCTCGCCGGTGGCGCGGCTCGCGGCGATGGCGGCCATCATGGCAATGCGGTGGTCGTTGTGCGAATCGACCTCGCCGCCGGTAAGGGCGTCGACGCCCTTGATGATGAGGTCGTCACCGGCAATGCGCACTTGCGCGCCCAGCGCGGTGAGCTCGCGGGTGGTGGTGACCAGGCGGTCGGATTCCTTGATGCGCAGACGGGCGCAATCGCGGATAAAGGTGCGGCCTTGCGCCAGCGATGCCACGGCCGAGATGACGGGCACCAGGTCTGGAATGTCGTGGGCACTCATCTCAAAGCCAGCGAGCTTGTCGGACTGCACGGTGGCGGCGTTGGTGGAGCGCACGATGCGGGCGCCAAAGCGCGAAAGCGCGGCAAGCACGTTGCGGTCGCCCTGTGCGGAGCTCAGGGACACACCCTCGACGGTGATGGGGTCGGTGCCGATAGCGCCGGCACACAGCCAAAAGGCTGCGTTGGACCAGTCACCCTCGACGGCCACGCTGCCGGGCGTGCGATACGAGCCACTGCCCACGCGGAAGTTCGTGACCTCGGGCTGGCCGTCCCGGGCGGGAATACGCTCGACGTTGACCTCGACGCCAAAGGCCTTCATGGCCTGGATCGTCAGGTTGATGTAGGGGCGGCTTTCAATGAGGCCGGTCACCTGCACGCAGGAGGGCTGGGCCAGCAGCGGGGCTGCCAGCAGCAGGCCGGAGATGTACTGCGAGCTCACGTTGCCCGGCAGCACAAAGGTGCCCGGGCGCATGCGTCCGCTCGTCTTGAGCGGAAAACCGCCCAGACCCTGTAGGTCGCAGCCGGCGGCGATGATCTCGTCCGAGAGCGGGGACAGCGGACGGGCGCCCAGGCGGCCCTGGCCCACGAAGGTGGCATCCGCACCCAGCGCGCAGGCGACGGGCAGCATAAAGCGCAGCGTGGAGCCGCTTTCGCCGCAGTCAAGCGTGCCGCCGGCAAGGGCCTTGAGCAGGCCAAACTCAACACTCTTCATGGTGGGGTGGACCTGAAAGCCGTCCTCGACGGTCTCGATGCGGGCGCCGAGCGCCGTGAGACAACGCACCGTGGCCTCGATATCGGCGCAGGTAGTGTTGCAGGTAACGTGCGTCTCGCCGTTGGCAAGCGCAGCGCAGATGATGAGGCGATGCGCCATCGACTTGGACGCGATGGCGGGAACGGTGCCCTTGAGCGGGGACGGGGTGATGCGGGCTAGCATGCGGATGCGTCTCCCTTCTGGCCGAGGCCCTCGGCAATGAGTTCGTGGAAAGTGGAAAGTGGCGTGCGGTCGATGCTGCAGCGGCCAATGCCGTGCGGAATCACCAGGTCGATGGTGTCGCCCGCGCGCTTCTTGTCGTGGAGCGCCTCGGCAAAGACGGCATCGGCATCGAGGTCGCAGCGGGTCTTGAGGCCATGGCGGGCGCAGAGTTCCTCAATACGACCGGGCAGTGCAGCATCGCAAACGCCGTGCAGGGCCGCGGCGCGCGTGATGATGCCCATGCCGATCGACACGCAGTTGCCGTGTCCGAGCTCAAAGTGCTCGCAGGCCTCGACGGCGTGTCCGGCGCTGTGTCCAAAGTTGAGGAGCTTGCGCTGGTTGGTTTCGCGCTCGTCGGCGACGACCACGGCGCGCTTGATGTCGATATTGCGGGCGATGATGAGCGCTACGCGGGCCACGTCGCGGTTGAGCAGCTCCAGCGTGAGCGGGGTCTTCTCCAGCTCGGCGAAGAGCTCCGGGTCGGCGATCACGGCGTGCTTGACGACCTCGCCGCAGCCGTCAGCGAACTGCTCGGGCGTGAGGGTCGCCAGGCATCCCACGTCGGCGATAACCACGCTTGGTTGCCAAAAGGCGCCGGCCAAGTTCTTGCCGGCAGCCAGGTCGATGGCGGTCTTGCCGCCCACCGACGAATCCACCATGGCGAGCAGGCTCGTCGGGATCTGCACAAACTTGCAGCCGCGCATGTAGGTGGCGGCCACAAAGCCCGCCACGTCGCCCACGACACCGCCGCCGAGTGCCACGATCACGTCGGAGCGCGAAAGCTCGTGCTCGGCCACAAACTCCAAAATGGCAACATAGGTTTCGGCGCGCTTATGGGCCTCGCCGGCCTCGAAGGTGCAGATACTCACCTCGTAGCCTGACGCCTCCAGGCTCTGCTTAACGGGCATCTGGTAGAGCGGGCCCACGTTGGTGTCCGTCACGATGACGGCCTTGGTGCCGCCGGCAGTGGCGCGCACGAGCGGTCCCGCCTGCTCCAGCAAAAACGTGCCAACATGCACCTGGTAGGGGCGTGCAGTGTCGATATCGATGGTAATCGCCATAAGCTTCGGTCCTTTCGACCTGGCGTGATGGGTGGTCTAGTGGGAGGCCTCGTCGTCGAGTGCGCGCTTAATGTGGTCGCCCTCGGCAAGGAGATTCTCCAGATAGCGCTGGTCGCGGTTCTTGAGCGCACGGCTGTAGGCGCCGAGCGAGTCGATCAGATGGTCGATCTCGAAGGCAAGCGCGTCGGCATCGTCGATCATGAGCTCGGACCACATTTGCGGGTTGAGGTGCGCCACGCGGGTGAGATCGCGGTAGCTACCGGCCGAAAAGCCGTGGTGGACCTGGGCGGTCGGGCTTTTGACGTAGGCGTTTGACACCACGTGCGCAAGCTGGCTCGTGAAGGCGATGACGCGGTCGTGCTCGGCGGCGCTGGTCACGCTGAACTTGCCAAAGCCCAAGGGGCGCACCATCTCGCGCACCTGGCCCAAAAGCTCCAGCTTGAGCGCATCGTCCACCGCGGGTGGCACGAGCACGAGCGGGGCGCCCTGGAACAGGTCGGCACGGGAGTGAGCGTAGCCCGAGTACTGGGTGCCCGCCATGGGGTGCGCACCCACAAAGTAAAAGCCGTGCTCGCGGGCAAGCTCAAAGGCGCGCTCGCACACGATGCCCTTGACGCCCACCGTGTCGATCACCACGGGGCCCATGATGGCCTCGGTGTCGGTGGCGTCGGCGAGTGCCTGTGCATGCGCCTCGAGCCACTCGATGCAGGCCTCGGGGTAGCAAGCCAGGACGATGATGTCGCATTCGCCGAGTGTCTTGTCGTTGAGCTCTCCGGCGACAGTGCCCATGCTGGCGGCCGTCATGACATCGTCATCGGGGTCCCAGGCCAGCACGCGGACGCCCGCCTGTGCATAGCCGCGGGCAAAGCTACCGCCGATGAGGCCAAGGCCGACGATGCCGGCGCATTTGGGGCCGCCCTGGTTAACACGCGCGTTTCTCACCGTACCCATGGGCTACTCCATGGTCTCTTGGCAGACAACCTCGCGGATGGCTCGGATACGGCGCATGGTGTCGTCGAACTGATCGGGGGTGAGGGCCTGGGCGCCGTCGGACCAGGCGCGGCTCGGCTCGTCGTGGACCTCGATCTCCAGACCGTTGGCACCGCAGGCGGTCGCGGCGAGCGCCATGGGCTCAACGTAGCGGGTGTAGCCGGTGGCGTGGCTGGGGTCGGCGACGACGGGCAGGTGCGACAGGTGGTGCAGCACCGGCACGGCGTTGAGGTCGAATGTGTTGCGGGTGCGGGTCTCGAAGGTGCGGATACCGCGCTCGCACAGGATGACGTTGTCGTTGCCCTCGCTCATGATGTACTCGGCTGCCATAAGCAGCTCGTCGATCGTGCCGGACATGCCGCGCTTGAGCAGAATCGGGGTCTGGGTCTTGCCGACCTCCTTGAGCAGGGGGAAGTTCTGGGCGTTGCGGGCGCCGATCTGCATGACGTCGATCTTCTTGTCCAAGAAGACCTGCACGTCGCGTGGGTCCATGATCTCGGTGACGATCGGCATGTCGAGCTCGGCAGACGCCTCGCACAGCAGGTCGAGGCCGGCGGGGCCCATGCCCTGGTAGGCGTAGGGGGAGGTGCGGGGCTTGTAGGCACCGCCGCGCAGCATCGTGGCGCCGGCGGCCTTTACGCGGCGTGCGATGCGGATGAGGTTCTCGCCCTCGACGGAGCAGGGGCCGGCGATGACTTGGAACTGGTCGCCGCCGATCTTGACGCCGTGGCCGCAGTCGATGACGGAGTCCTCGGGGTGGAACTTGCGATTTGCGCGCTTGAACGGCTCGGAGACGCGCTGCACGCGCTCGACGACATCCATGGACTCGAGCAGGAACGGGTCGATCTTGGTCGTATCACCCACCAGGCCGATGATCGTCTCGTTCTCGCCGCGCGAGACATCGGTCTTGAGTCCTTTTTTCTCGATCCAGCTGACGATATGGCTTACGGCCTCGTCGCTGGCGCTCTGCTTTAAAATTGCAATCATGGTGTGCCTCTCACCTCGATGGATAACTTTTGCAAAAACGGCCCGCATCGCGAGCCGTGTATATGGTGCATGTGAGTTTATACTATCTGACTTGCTTTTGCCTTCTAAAGTGGGCCGTTGCGTCTCGTCTCCCACGGAATTGCAAAGCTTTTTCTTTTCTTTTGTTAGCCCATGACGCACTTGGGTATAATGCCAGTCGTTCGCCCTATTAGCTCAGGGGATTAGAGCGTCTGCCTCCGGAGCAGAAGGCCGTTGGTTCGAATCCAACATGGGGCACCATCGAACGTAAGACCGTCCGAACCTCGCATGGTCCGGGCGGTTTTTCTTATATCGACGCGACGTGATGGGACGTGGTATGGCAGCAACGGATATCGAGCGCGGACTCTCAACCGCCGAGGTCGAGGAGCGCATCGCCGCCGGTAAGATCAACCGCAACATGGAGCTCAAGACCAAGTCGGTCAAAGAGCTCATCATCGAGAATCTCTGCACGCTGTTCAATTTGATCAACGTGATCTTGGCGTTCCTGGTCATTTTGACCGGTTCGTTTAAGAATCTGACGTTCCTGTTCGTGGTGTTCCTCAATACCGCTATTGGCGTCATCCAGTCCATGCGTTCCAAGAAGATGGTCGATAAGCTCACGCTTCTGACCTCCAAGAAGGCCATCGCGGTGCGCGACGGCGCCGAGGTGGAGCTCGACCTGGACCAGATCGTGCTCGACGACATCATTCGCCTGGGGCGCGGCGACCAGATTCCCGCCGACGCCGTGGTGGTTTCGGGCGAGGCTCTCGTGAACGAGAGCTTGCTGACGGGCGAGAGCGACCTTATTAAGAAACAGCCCGGTTCCGAGCTCATGAGCGGCAGCTTTATCGACTCGGGCCTGCTGCGCGCCCGCGTGATCCATGTCGGCGCCGACAACTACGTGGCTAAGATCAATAACGAGGCCAAATACGTCAAAAAAGTCAATTCTGAGATCATGAACGCGCTTAACGCCATCGTGCGCTTTGCGAGCATCATCATGATCCCGCTCGGTTTGGCGTTGTTTGCCTCGAGCGTGAGCGAACTGTGGGATGCCGCGGGAACCCCGGGCGATAGCGCACTTTCGTGGTGCTTCTCCGAGCTGTTGGCCGGTCATGTGCCTTCGTCGGCGCTGCTGTCCACGGTGGGCGCCCTGCTGGGCATGATCCCGCAAGGCCTGGTGCTGCTGACCTCGTCGGTGCTCGCCATCGCCACGGTGCGCCTGGCCCGCCGCAAGGTGCTGGCGCAGCAGCTCTACTGCATCGAGACGCTCGCTCGCGTTGACGTGCTGTGCCTGGACAAGACGGGCACCATCACGTCGGGCCGCATGGAGGTCGAGGGCACGTATCCGCTGCCGGTTGAGGGCGTGAGCCTAGGCGCCGGCTCGGACGAGGCGGCCGTTCCCGTCGATACCACGGTGCTCGATTTTGCGCTGGCTAACGTCGCGCGTGCGACTTCGGCCGATGCCAACGAGACCTGCCAGGCGCTGCTCAACTATTACGCCGATCGCCCGGTCGAGGTGTCTGAGCCGCTGTCGGTCATTCCGTTCTCGTCGTCTAAAAAATGGAGTGGCGCTTCGTTTGCGCAGGGTTCCTATGTGATGGGCGCCGCGCAGTTTGTGCTCTCTGATCGTGTGTTTTCGCAGGTCGAGAACCGTGTCGCCGAGCTTGCCGATACCTGCCGCATGCTCGTGGTGGCGCGCGTGGAAGGCTTTACGCTCGATGGCGATATGGTGGGCGAGGCCGAGCCCGTGGGCTTTGTGACCATCCGCGACGAGATTCGTACCTCGGCGGCCGAGACCATCGGCTACTTTAACGAGCAGGGCGTGACCCTCAACGTGATTAGTGGCGACGACCCGCGTACGGTGTCGTCGATCGCGCGCGTGGTGGGCGTGCCAGGGGCGGACGCTTACGTGGACGCCACGACGCTCGATACGCCGGCCAAGCTCGATGCCGCAGTGGACCGCTACCATGTCTTTGGTCGTGTGACCCCGCAGCAGAAGCGCGAGCTCGTGCAGGCGCTCAAGCGCCGCGAGCACACCGTGGCCATGACGGGCGACGGTGTCAACGACGTGCTGGCGCTCAAGGAGGCCGACTGCTCCGTGGCCATGGCGGCCGGCTCCGATGCCGCGCGTAATGTGGCCGAGATCGTACTCGTCGACAACGACTTTGCCTCGATGCCCGCCGTGGTGGCCGAGGGCCGTCGCTCCATCAACAACCTGCAGCGTTCGGCCTCGCTGTTCCTGACCAAGACGCTGTTCTCGATGGGCCTGGCGGCGTTGTGCATCGCGCTGCCGCCGTACCCCTTCGAGCCCATCCAGATGACGCTCATTAACTTCTTCTGCATCGGCGCGCCGGGCTTTGTGTTGGGCCTGGAGCCCAACAATGCTCGCGTGAAGGGCGCGTTTTTGACCAACGTACTCAAGCGTGCACTGCCGGCGTCGATTGCGGTCATTTTGGCTGCGGCGCTCGATATCTTTGTGGCGCGCGTGTTTGGCTTTAGCCAGCTCACGCTGTCTACGATGTGCTTGCTTACGTCGTGCGCGGCGAGCGTCAGCCTGATCTGGCGCATCTCGCAGCCTCTCACGCCCTTACGTGTGGTGCTCTTTGTGTTTGTAGTCGCCGGCATCTTGGTGGGCGTTATCGGATTCCCGGAGCTGCTGTCTATTGCCAACCTGTCGATGGGTCAGATGGTTATCTTGGCTGTCATCGTGGTCTTTACCTGCTCGGTGTTCTTTAAGCTCGCCACGATGATGGATTCGCTCAAGCCGCGTCGTCGTCATGCCGCAACTGGTTTTGGCCGTGGTGTGCGCGTCCACCTGGGTCGCGGTGGCGGCAAGGTGAGCTCGACGGGTTCGACGGCCGAGCGTTTTGCCAAGCGCGTCGCCGCCGACATGGCGCAGCGCCGCGAAGATCGCACCGCTCGCGAGGCCGAGGCCCGCGCACTCGAGGGCGTGGCCCAGGCCCAGCCCAAGAAAAAGAAGAATACCGGAGCCAGGCGCTCTCGCGTGACCAAGTCCGCCCAAGGCATCAAAGTCTCGATGCCAAGCAAAAAGAAGAAGTAACTACGCGCTCTGGCGATGTTGAATTGGTGCCTTGCTCCTGTGGGGCCGTGGCGATGTTATGCTCTAACCTCGATTGTTTGAATTGCTTCGAAAAGAGGATGCCGTGATCTGCCCGCATTGCCTTAAGACTATCGAGGACGGCGCCTCGTTTTGTCCCTACTGCAACGCCTATGTGGGTCCGGGCGATGGTCCCGAGCACACCGAGTTCGTGTTCTGTGAGGGCTGCGGTGCCCGTCTTTCTCCGCACGATCGTACGTGTCCCAAATGCGGACGCCCCGCTCCGGGTATCCTCTCCGAGGACGCGGCCGCATCCGACCTGGCAGCGGGCCGCACGGCGGGCTTTCCGCGCCTAACGCAAGAGCAGATCGATACCGAGGTGCCGCATGCGCCCGCTTCTGCCGCTGCGGTGCTTTCGGACGCCGCCGATCCTAACGAGACCTGCGTGCTGCCGGCTTTCGATAAGGATTTTGGTATCCCCAAGGTCGATATTCCCACGCCCGTTTCCCTGCATGACGATGCTCAAAAACCCAAGCGCAAGGTGCATCCCGACGAGGACGCCTATCACAAGCACAAGCGTCATATCCCCAAGCCGCTCATTATCATCGCGGTCCTTGCCGTCGTTTGCGGCGGTGCCTATTGGTTCGTGACGACCGATCCCATGGGTGTCATGCCTGGCTTCTACGACCAGTTTGGCCAAGCTGCACAGACCACCTTCCCCACGCGCCAAAAGGGCGAGGCGACTGAGGACGATACCAAGCAGGACGATTCTGCCGAGGTGGTCCAGGAAGAAACCGTGCTCACCGATGATCAGCTCTATACCAGACTCGACGGTCTGTATCAGACCATCGTGTCCTACGGTGATGAGGACCAGATCGGCGAGGTCATCGATTCCTTTAACAACGGCTATCTCCGAACGCCGCTGTCCACCCGCCAGGAGCTGTCGCAGAGTGCCTACGCCCTGCGCGACCAGATCAAAAAGACGCAAGATGAGCTTAACAACCTTAAGTATCAGGACGATACGGTCTATGCGGACGACATCGCCCACTTAAAGCAGCTTGCCGAGTGGATGTACGAGCGTGTCGACGTGATCTGCCAGAGCTGGGATATCTCGCTGGCCATTCCCGATGGCGAGTCGATGAGTTCCCACCAAAGCGAGATCCTGGCGCCCATCGCACAGGGCGGCAACAGCGCGCTGAACCAGTACGACGCCAATGTGGGCTCCTGGAAGCCGCAGCAGCGTTCCCAAAATTAGTTCGCCATAGTCGGCATAACCTACGTGCGCAATTGATGTAAGCGCATGCTTATTGCTACAATTCGTACAAATATGCTTTAAACGCACGAGGAAGGAACCACATGTTTGGTTTTAAGAAAGAGCTCTACACGCCCGAGTATCAGCTTGCCGGCGACGAGTGCGCCGTTATCGAGACGTCGAAGGGTACCATCAAGGTCAAGTTTGACGGCGAGGGCGCTCCCATTCATGTCGCGAACTTCTGCGAGCTTTCCACGATGGGTTTCTATGATGGCCTTAAGTTCCATCGCTATGTGCCCGGCTTTGTCATTCAGGGCGGCGACCCCAATACCCGCGATATGTCCGGCGCCGACGTCGCTGCCGGTCTTGAGGGCCCCGACGGCATGCCCGGTACCGGTGGCCCCGGCTACTGCATCAAGGGCGAGTTTGCCACCAATCCGCGCAACAGCCATGTCGATGGTGCCCTTGCCATGGCACGCTCCATGGACCCCGATTCCGCGGGTTCGCAGTTCTACTTCTGCCTGGGCGCCCAGCATAACCTCGATTCCGGTTACACCGTCTTTGGTACCACGGTCGAGGGTCTCGATGTGATTTCGCAGCTGCGTGCCGGCGACGAGATCGTCCATGTCGAGATCGTTCACGAGTAAAGGGGACTTCCTTGAATAGCCAGCTGATCCAACAGGGCCGCGCTGCTTACCGCGCGGGTGATTTTTCCGCTGCAGCCCAGATGCTTGGGGCGGCAAAAACTCCCGATGAGATTATGGGCGAGGCCGATCACCTTCGTGGTAACGCCTTGATGCACCTGGGCATGTATGCCGAGGCCGCCGAGGCCTATGCCGCCGCCCTCAACGACGGCACCTATGGCAAGCGCGGCGCGCTGCTCACCAACCGCGGCAAGGCGCTCGCCGCCGTGGGCGACTACACGACGGCCGCCCAGGCGTTCTCTGCTGCTACGCAGGATGCTTCCTATGCCACGCCGTTCAAGGCCTATCTGGGCCTGGGTAATGCGCTGTTCCAGTCGGGCGACTATGCCAACGCGGGTACTGCCTTCCGTCAGGCTGCCATCGACGGCGCCAATCCGGCTCCTGCCGCCGCGCTCGGCGAGCTTGGTCGTTGCTTCATTAAGCTCGGCCGTCCGGCGGATGCCGTGGAGACCTACCGCACGGCTATCGACTTTGCCGGCCCCCGCGACGACACGCGTGCGCTCAACGCCGGCATGGGTCAGGCGCTTTCTGCCGCCGGCCGTCCCTCCGACGCACTCGACGCCTTTAACGCCGCTACTGCCGATGGCATCTACCAGCTTACCTCCGAGCAGGCCGACGAGCTTGCCCGCGTGCACGATTCGCTTGCCGCGCTGTCTGCCCAGACGGCTATGGCCACGGCTCCGGCGCCCGCGATGGACGCTCCTGCCGTCGATCCGCTCGATCCTACGGGCGCGACCGGTCAGTTTATGCCCGATCCCTCGGACACCGGCTTCTTTACACTGTCCGAGTCCGAGATGGTCCAGCAGGACCGTCAGGATCGTAAGCAGGCCAAGGTCCGTCGTCGCCATCGCCACACGGGTCTCAAAGTCTTCATTGTGCTGCTTCTGCTCATTTTGATCGCCGCGGGCGGTCTGGGCTTTGCCTACACGCGCGGCTTCGGTTTCCCGTCCCAGGAGTCTGTCGTTTCCGATCTGTTCCAGGCTGCCGGCGACGGTGACACCGCAAAGGCCGAGTCTTGCCTGGCCTCGAGCCTGTCCGAGGACGCGAAGTCGATGATCATCTCCTCGATTCCGCAGGGTGCCACCGTGTCCGTCGAGGGCATGGATCAGTCCATGACCGAGACGACCGCTAAGGTGAAAGCATCGCTGTCCAAGGGCGGCGAGCAGGAGTACACCGTCAAATTCGTGCGCTCCGACAACCATATCGGCTGGGCCGTTTCCTCGCTCGATATGGATTTCTCGGCTGCTGACAACCAGTAGTGACCTTATGGGATTTAGCTTTGCCCGGCGCTTCACCGCAAGTGAGGTGCCGGGCTTGCGCTAGTATGATGAGCTAGTAGTTTTCCAGCAATCATCCAACACATCAGGAGTTGCGTTGTTTTCTTTGATGGATATGTTCTTCGGTAGCTATGCGGGCGATCTTGCCATCGACCTCGGTACCGCAAATACGCTTGTCTCCGTGCGCGGCAAGGGCATCGTCATTCGCGAGCCCTCTGTTGTCGCCATCGACAAGAACGACGAGCGCATCCTGGCGGTCGGTATCGAGGCAAAGCGCATGCTCGGCCGTACGCCCGGCAACATCGTGGCCGTTCGTCCCCTGAAGGACGGCGTCATCGCCGACTTCGATGTTACCGAGGCCATGCTTCGCTACTTTATCGACAAGGCTTCCGAGAAGCGCTATCCGTGGACTCCACGTCCGCGTGTTGTCGTCTGCGTTCCCTCCGGCGTCACGTCGGTCGAGAAGCGAGCTGTCTTTGAGGCCACGATCCAGGCCGGTGCCCGCCAGGCCTATCTGATCGAAGAGCCTATGGCCGCCGCTATCGGCGCCGACCTGCCCGTCGAGGAACCCACCGGCTCCATGGTCATCGACATCGGTGGCGGTACCACCGAGGTCGCTGTTATCGCTATGGGCGGCATCGTCGTCTCGCAGTCCATCCGTATTGCCGGTGATGAGTTCGATCAGGCCATCCTCACGCACGTTCGCGATGCCTATAACCTGGCCATCGGCGAGCGTACGGCAGAGGACATCAAGATCAAGGTCGGCTCCGCCGTGCCGCTCAAGGACGAGCTCGACGTCGAGGTCAACGGCCGCGACGTGATCACCGGTCTGCCCAAGACCGTGCGCATCGAGAGCGAGGAGATTCGTCGCGCGCTCAACAAGCCGCTCGACGAGATGGCCAAGGCCGTCAAGGACGCACTCGACGCTACGCCTCCCGATCTCGCCTCGGACCTTATGTACTACGGCATTTTGCTGACCGGTGGCGGCGCGCTGCTGCGCGGTCTCGACGTGCGCCTGCGCGATGAGACCGGTGTTTCGGTCAACGTCAGCCCCACGGCGCTCGATAACGTCGTTAACGGCTGTGCCCGCGTGCTCGAGGCCAATGCGTTTGATGGCGGCTTCGTCCAGACCAATGCTTAATTTCCAAAAGGTGGATTCCATTTGGCACGATCTTCGGGTTTCTCCACAAATCTGAATACCAAGCGACAATCAACGGGTATGCGCCCGTTGATTGTTTTCAGCCTGATTTCGGTGTTGCTGCTCACGTTTTACATCCGCGAGGGCGAGGCAGGACCGATTCATGCCGTGCGTTCGGGCGTAACGACGATTACCTCGCCGGTGCGCTTTGTGGGTTCGGCTGTGGCGGCTCCCTTCAATGCGATCGGCAACGTGTTCTCTAACCTTACGGCGTCGCAGGACACGCTCGACGAGCTCAAGAAGCAAAACGAGGAGCTGACCTCTAAGGTTGCCGAGCTCTCCGAGGCTCAAAAGACTGCTGAGCGTCTGGAAGGGCTGGTCGGCCTGCAGTCGACCTATAACCTCAAATCGACCGCTGCTCGTATTGTCGGTGCCTCCGGCGATGCCTGGACTTCGACCGTTACCATCGACAAGGGCTCTGCCGACGGCCTTACCATCAACATGCCCGTGACGAGTTCTGCCGGTGTTATCGGCCAGATTATCGAGGTATCGGCCAAGACCTCTACCGTGCGCCTGATTGGCGACGAGAACTCGGGTGTGTCCGCCATGGTGCAGGACACGCGCGCCCAGGGCATGCTGCAGGGTCAGGCTGACGGCACGCTGCGTCTTGAGTACGTGAGCGTCGACTCCGATGTTAAGGTTGGCGACATCATCGTGACCTCGGGCATCGGTGGCGTGTTCCCCAAGGGTCTACCGCTTGGCACCGTCTCGTCGGTTGAGAAATCGGCAAACGATGTGTACTACACCATTGTGGTGCGCGCCCAGACGACGGCCGAGAACAACGAGGAAGTGCTGGTCATCACCTCGCTGACCGACGAACAGTCGGCCTCGGATGAGGACGTGAGCACGGCCAACAGCACGCCGCAGGGAACGTCGCGCGATGCTGCGACCAAGACGAAGGACGAAAGCTCGGATGACAGTTCCGACACGTCCGAGACGACCGATTCCGGCTCGAGCGAATAGGGGGCATGTCCATGGATCTACACGAGCAGGGGATGAGCTCCCGCACGTTTGTGATCGCCGCCATTGTGTGCGTGCTGCTGCAGGCAGGCCTGGCACCGCAGATCTCCATTGCGGGCGGTCGCGTCAACTTCATGATTATCCTGGTGTGCCTAAGCGTGTTCTCGGGCGACCCGACCCGTGCCGTCGTGTGCGGTTTTTGCAGCGGCTTGTTTTATGACCTGTCCGCTGCCGTGCCGGTGGGCGTTATGTCGCTCCTGCTGACCGTGGGTTCTTTTGCCCTGGTGCACAGCGCCGTCGGTCAGACGGGCGGTACCCCGAGTGCGCGCGGCGTCACCGTGGGCGCCTTTGCGCTCGTCATTAATGTGATCTACAGCATCATCTTGCTGTTTATGGGTTTGGAGACGAGCTTTGTCGTGGCGATCTTCGGCCATGCGCTGCCGTCCTCGATCCTGACGGGTCTGGTTGCCATTCCGTTTTTGATGTCCGGCGTCGTGCCGCAGTCCGGCTATGGATTCTCCGCACGTGGCGGACGCCAGACGGGTATGCGCTTTAAGCCCAAGACCCGCAAGCTCAAATAGGGGAGGCCCGTAGATGTCTTCCCAGATGACGGTTATTATCGCCGGTATCGTGCTGGTTGTGGCCATCGTGGTCGCGCTGGTCATCATGCGTCGTGGCGATTCCCGTTTTACCTACGATACACAGCATGGAACGGCCCCGCGCGCCACCGAGGGCGAGGGCAATACCGCGGCGACCGCCTTTAAGGGCCGCTTTTCCATCCTCACCACGGGTGTGGGCGCGATGTTTGCGGCACTTGCCGTCAAGCTGTGGGGCATGCAGATGGTCTCGTCGGACTATTACGAGAAGCAGGCTAATAGTAATCAGACTCGCACCGTTACCACACCCGCTGTGCGCGGTCGCATTCTCGACCGCAATGGCGTGGCGCTTGTCCAGAACCGTCCCTCACTTGCTGTCGTGGCCTACCGCGACCTTGCCGAGGATGAGGTTCTGGTTCGCCATCTTGCCAACGTGCTTGGAATGCCTTACGTGGCGGTCCTTCGCAATATTCAGGACAATACAGAGGGCGCCCAGAGCCTGCATACCATCGCGACGGACGTCCGTCGCTCCACGGTTGCCTATATTCAGGAGCACGCCGGCGAGTTCCCGGGCGTCAAGATTGCCGAGCGTACCGAGCGCCAATATCCATATGGCGAGACGGCATGCCATATCTTGGGCTATACCGGCACCATTACCTCCGAGCAGCTCGAGGCGCAGAATAAGAAAACCTCTGGCGATGATGATGCTTCTGCTGGCAAGATTACGTACCAGTCGGGCGATATCGTGGGCCAGGCGGGCGTTGAGAGCTACTACGAAAACCTGCTGCAGGGTATTCGTGGCGAGCAGACCGTCAAGGTCGATGCCTCGGGCAATGTGACCGGTCAGGCCGGCGCCGTGCCCGCGAAGGCCGGCTCCGACATTAAGCTCACGCTCGACCTTAAGATCCAACAGGCCTGCGAGACGGCACTGGCGAGCGCTATCGAGCTTGCCAAGACCACTGGCTACAGCAATGCCGGCAACGGCGCCGTGGTGTGTCTCGATCCCAACAATGGCGAGATCCTGGGCATGGCGAGCGAGCCCAAGTTCGATCCGTCCGTCTTTATCGGCGGTGTCTCAAATGACGTGTGGACCGAGCTCAATGATGACAAGGGTTCGCACCCGCTGCTCAACCGCGCCATTAGCGGACAGTACATGTCGGCCTCGACCATCAAGCCGCTCTCGGCACTGGCCGGTCTTGAGTTTGGAACCTACACGTCGGGGCAGACGACCAACTGCACGGGTTATTGGACGGGTCTGGGCAAGTCGTGGGGCAAGTACTGCTGGCTGCATTCCGGCCACGGCACCATGACGCTGCAGTCGGGTATCGCCAACTCGTGCGACCCCGTCTTCTACGACATGGGCAAGGCGTTCTTTTATGACGAGAAACATTCCGAGGGCCTGCAGGAGGTCTTTCGTCGCTGGGGTCTAGGCAAGACCTGCGGTATCGATCTGCCGAGTGAGGGCGCGGGCCGTATTCCCGATGCCGAGTGGAAAGAGTCGTACTTCACCGACGCATCTGCCGAGGACCGCAAGTGGAATGCCGGCGATATGACCAACATTGCCATCGGTCAGGGCGACATCCTGGTGACGCCCCTGCAGATGGCGTGTGCCTATATGGGTCTTGCCAACGGCGGCAAACAGTACGTGCCTCACGTGTTTTTGTCTGCCGTGTCGCGCGATGGCGACGGCGATGCCTATAAGTACAACGGCAAGGGCAAGAAGAAGCGCCTGGAGGCCAAGATCAACAGTGATTCGGATTTGGCTCTTGTTCGCAACGGCATGCACGACGTGATTTACACGGCATCGACGTCCCTGGCGGCGCACTTTGGTACCCTGACGCCGCAGGTATACGGCAAGTCGGGCACGGGCGAGAAAAGCGGCGAGGACGAATACGCTTGGTTCTGCGCCTATGCACCGGCCGATAATCCCAAGTATGTCATCGCTACTGTCCTGGAGCAGGGCGGCGGCGGCTCAGATACCGCGATGCATGTCGTGCGCGACGTGCTCGGTGTGATTTATGACGAGCCCGATACCTCTTCGGCCTCGGGCGATTCTTCGGTTCGATAGGAGGTTGCGATGGATTTTTCTCCGGCGGATCTGTTCCGTTCAACCAAGACCGGCTCTCGTAGCAGCCTGGACCGCGTCAACAAGCAACTTTCGGCCTCGCGCGGCACGTTTCGCCAAAAGGTCCATATCGGTGTGCTCGTGGCTACAGTGGCGCTCGTCGCCTACGGTGCCATCATTATCTGGTCGGCTTCGCAGTTTAAGGCCGATGCTTCGTTCTCACGCCATCTGCTGGGAATTGGCATCGGCACGGTGCTGGCGGTGCTGGTCTGGCGCTCCGACCTGCGCGGTATTTCCAATTTCTCGACGGCGTTGCTCGTCATCGACCTGATCGTGATCCTCTCGCCCAAGATTCCGGGTCTGTCCTATACGGGCGGTCTGGGCATGACGGGCTGGATCAAGATTCCCGGTATCGGCTTGACATTCCAGCCGGTTGAGCTTGCCAAGCTCATCACCATCTTCTTTATTGCTACGCTTGGCTCGCAGTATAACGGTCGCATCGATACCGTTCGCGACTACGTCAAGCTCTGCGGCATGTTGTCCATTCCGTTTTTGGCCGTCGTCGCCATGGGCGACCTGGGCTCGGGCCTTGTTGTGCTGGTTTCGGGCGCCATCGTCATTTGTATGAGTGGTGCACGCCGCGAATGGGTGCTGTCGACCCTGGCCCTGCTCGTGGGCCTGGTGGCCCTCGTCCTGGCGCTCGATTCGGTCTTTGATTCGTTGCTCGGCCACGATGTGCTTATCAAGCAGTATCAGATGAACCGTCTGACGGTCTTTATCGACCCCGATAATGCCGATTCGGACGATGCCTACAACCTGCAGCAGTCGCTTATCGCCGTTGGCTCGGGTGGCTTCTTTGGTAAGGGTTTGGGCCATGCGACGCAGTCGGCCGGCGGCTTTCTGCCTGAGTTCCACACCGACTTCGTCTTCGCCTTTCTGTCCGAGACCTTTGGCTTTTGCGGCTCCTTTTTGCTGCTGTGCTTGTACGTACTGCTCATCTTCTCGACGATCCGCGTTGCTTTTAAGTGTGAGTCCCTGTTTTTGCGTCTTTCGTGTGTTGGCATCGTTGGCATGTGGGCGTTCCAGACCTTCGAAAACATCGGCATGTGCATCGGCATGATGCCGATTACCGGTATTCCGCTACCGTTTATTAGCTTCGGTTCGTCTTCGATGATGATTCAGCTGCTGACGGTGGGTATCGTACAATCCATATGGCGGCATCGTTCGGGCGCCGCGTAACCGCTGGAGGGGTTTGCTATGAAAATTCCCGTAGATAAGCTGACCCGCGCTTTTAAGATGGGCGCGTCCGTTAAGAAGGATTCCGATACGCCGGTGCGCGTCTCGGTCTATCTGGATTCGTCCGCCTCGCGCTTTCTGGCCGAGACGGTGCGTGACGCCTTTGTGCCGCAGACGACCTCGGGCATTGTGCGCGTCGAGCGTCTGGGGGAGGAGCGAATTGCTCCAAAGACCGATACCGATGTGGTGCTGGTGCTCTCGTGTGGTTCCGACCGCTTGGAGAGTGCCGTGCAGGAGCTCGTGATCGCCGGCGCGCCCGTGTGCGTGCTTGCCGAGTCTGCTGTGGAGGTGCCGTTTATCGAGGAGTCCACGCCCATGCTCGGCGTGGTAGCGGCAACCGATAAGACGTATCTGCTCGAGACGCTTGCCCGCTGGATTCTCGATCGCACCGACAAGGAAACGGCTTTTGCGGCGAACTTTGCCTTCATGCGCATCGCGGCGGCCAACCGTATCATCACCTCGTGCGCGCTCACCAATATGACGACCGGTGCACTGGTGTTTTTGCCGGGCGCCGATTATCCCGTTATGGCGCTGGCGCAGGTGGGCATGCTCTTTGAGCTCGCTGCCGTCTTTGGACGCGGCATTAAGCCTGAGCGCGGCTACGAGGTCGCCGGCGTGCTTGCCGGCGGTCTTGTGATCCGCGCGGTCACCCGCGCGCTCGTCAAGCAGACGCCGCATATTGGGTTTGCCGTCAAGGCGCTCACTGCTGCCGCGGGCACCTATGGCATGGGCCGTGCGCTCGTTTCGCTCTACGAGCGCGATGTCGACTACAGCCGTGCCAACGAGGTGGTCACTGCCACGTTCTCCCGCGTTCGCGATCTGGTGACCACGGTCGCGGGCGCTACTCGTCCCATGGCGTCCTATCAGGACGCATCAGATCTCGCTGCTTAGGGGTTTTCCGTTGCGCGTTGCATACCAAGACTGTTTTCATTTAATTGAGCCGCTGCTCGCCAAGGTCGAGAAGCCGAGCCGCTATATCGATCACGAGTGGGGTACGCTTTCCAAGGCCGATGCCGACTACCGTTGCTGCCTGATCTACCCGGATGTGTACGAGGTTGGTCTGCCCAACCAGGGCATCGCCATCCTCTACAACATCCTTAACCAGGCCGAGGGCATCTCCTGCGAGCGCGGCTATGTGCCGTGGCCAGATATGGGTGACGCCATGCGCGAGGCGGGCATTCCGCTGCTGTCGCTCGAGGGTGCAGCGCCGGTCGCTTCGTTTGATATTGTCGGCTTGCATGTTCCGCACGAGATGGCGGTGACGAACTTCCTCGAGGCACTCGACCTCGCTGGTATTCCGCTGTTAGCGGCCGACCGAGGCGAAGACGACCCCATCATCATCGCCGGCGGTCCCTCGGTGTACAACCCCGAGCCGTACGCGGCCTTCTTCGATGCCGTCCTCATCGGTGAGGGAGAGGAATCGCTGCTCGAGACCTGCCAGCTGCATCGTCGCCTGCGTGACGAAGGAGTCCCGCGCGCGCAGATTGTCGAGCAGCTTGCATCCATTGCCGGCAACTACGTGCCGTCGCTCTATGAGGTGCGTCACGACGTGCCCTGCTCGCCGCACGGCTACACCGTGCCGCGTGAGGGTAAGGATGCGCCGACTGTGGTCTACAAGCGCGTCGTCGAGGATTTCGGCGCCACGAATCCGCTGTCGCAGTCGTGCGTGCCCTATGCGCAGCTGGTTCACGACCGCCTGTCTATCGAGATCCTGCGCGGCTGTGCCCGCGGCTGTCGTTTTTGCCAGGCTGGCATGACGTATCGCCCGGTGCGCGAGCGCTCGGCCGACCAGATCGTCTCGTCGGTGATTCAGGGTCTGGAAAAGACTGGCTATGACGAGGTGTCGCTGACCTCGCTCTCCACGACCGACCACTCCTGCATTCGCGACGTGCTCGGCAGGCTCAACCGTCGCCTGGAGGATACGGGTATTCGCGTGTCTATTCCGTCGCAGCGCCTGGATTCGTTTGGCGTGGATATGGCCGAGTCGGTTGCCGGCGAAAAGAAGGGCGGCCTGACGTTCGCGCCCGAGGCCGGCAGCCAGCGCATGCGCGACATCATTAACAAAAACGTGACCGAGGAGGACCTGGACCGTGCGGCCAAGGCGGCCTTCGAGGCCGGCTGGAACCGCATGAAGCTCTACTTTATGATGGGCCTTCCCGGCGAGCGCGACGAGGACATCGTGGCCATCGCCAATCTGGCCGATCACGTGCTGGAGCTCGGTCGTTCCGTGGTGCCCAAGGCTCGTCGCGGCTCGATCTCGGTGTCCATCTCGGTCTCGGTCTTTATCCCCAAGGCTGCCACGCCGTTCCAGTGGTGCCCGCAGCTCGACTACGACGACGTCAAGCGTCGCCAGAAGCTGCTCATCACGAGCGTTCGCAACCGTGCCGTCCGCGTGCATTACCACGATGCCGAGACCTCGCTCATCGAGGCCGCGCTTTCCCGCGCCGGTCGTGACATGACGCCCGTCATCATCGATGCTTGGCGCTCGGGTTCTCGCTTTGACGCCTGGGTAGAGCATTTCTCGCTCGATAACTGGAAGGAAGCTGCTGCCAAAAACGGCATCGACCTCAATGAACTCGTGCACCTGCCCTACGAGTTGGACTGGCGCCTGCCGTGGGAGCATGTGAGCCCCGGCTGCACGCGCGGTTTCCTCGAGCGCGAGTACCGTCGCTCGCTCGAGGGCGTCACGACTCCCGACTGCACCCGTACGTCGTGCACCGGCTGCGGGATCTGCCCCACGCTCCACGCCAAGAATGTATTGATGGGTGATCGCGCATGAGTGAGCGCCTGACCGACAACCCCACGCTCTTTAGACTTCGTGTTCGCTATGGCAAGCGCGATCGCCTTAAGTACCTGGGCCATCTCGAAGTGATCCATACCATTGAGCGCATCGTGCGCCGTGCGGGACTTCCCTATGCCGTCACGCAGGGCTTCTCCCCGCACATGCGCGTGGGCTTCTCTTCGGCGCTACCGGTGGGTACGTCGTCGACCTGCGAGTGGTATGACCTGTTTATGACCGAGTTCGTGGCGCTCGACGAGGCGTTTGAGCGCCTGGCTGCGGCGTCTCCGGCCGATCTGGCGCCCATCGAGGCGGCGTACATCGACGTGCGCACGCCGGCCTTGACGGCGCAGCTCACGCGCCTGTCGTATCGCATCGATCTGCACTTGGATCCCGAGGCGCCCGTAAGCGCCGACGAGGTGCGTCGTGCGATCGACACGCTGCGCGCGGACCATGGCATCGACTACGCACGCGGCAAAAAGAGCAAGCGCTTGGATTTGGATCACACGCTCGTGGGCTATGAACTCACGGCGGGGGAGCGCCCGGACCATTTAGTGCTCATGCTCGACACCCATGCCGACAACGAGGGCTCCATGCGTCCGGAAATTTTGCTTTCTGCTGCTGATGTTTTGTTGCAGGGCTTGACCCCGGGCGTGGATGCACCTATTGTTTCCACCGGTATGCAAGACCTCGTGACCATCTGCTCCTACGATGTCGAGCGTCAGAATCAAGCATGCGAGGACGACGAGGGCCGACTCGTCAGCCCCATACCTGTGCGAACTTGTGGATTTGCTCCACATACTCGTTGACGGGGGTATTTTCGCCTGCTACTATATTCGGCTGTTGCACTAACTGATGCATGAAGGGCAAGTAAACATGTACGCAATCGTTAACACGGGCGGCAAGCAGTACAAGGTCGCCACCGACGATGTCATCACCGTCGAGAAGATCGAGGGCAATGAGGGCGACAAGGTCACCCTGCCGGTTATCTTCCTCAACGATGGTAAGAAGATCGTCACCGATCCCGACAAGCTGGCCAAGGCCAAGGTTACCGCTCAGATCGTTGAGCAGTTCAAGGGCGAGAAGCAGCTGGTCTTCAAGTTCCACAAGCGTAAGCGCTATCGTCGTCTGAAGGGTCATCGTCAGCAGCTCACCAAGCTGAAGATCGTGAAGGTCCAGGCTACGTCCCGCGCCAAGAAGGCTGTCAAGGCAGAGGCCGAGGCTGTTGCCGAGGCTCCCGTCGCCGAGTAGATTACACTCGTAACGAAAGAGTAGGTATACACAATGGCACACAAAAAAGGACTCGGTTCCTCCCGTAATGGCCGTGACTCCCGCGGTCAGCGCCTTGGCACGAAGCGCTATGCCGGCCAGACGGTAACCACGGGCACGATTCTCGTCCGTCAGCACGGCACGCACATCCACCCGGGTGAGAACGTTGGCCGTGGTAAGGACGACACGCTGTTCGCGCTGGTCGACGGTACCGTTGAGTTCCACAAGGGTATCAAGCACAGGGTCAGCGTACGCCCGCTCGCGAACGCGTAATTCACCCTTCATAGAGCACATATGTGGGAGGCACTTGAGTTTTAGGATTCAAGGGTCTCCCTCTTTTTTGTAGGAGGCGATTCTGTTGTCACAGTTCACCGATATCAGCCGCATTAACGTGTGCGGCGGCGACGGCGGAGCCGGATGCATGTCGTTTAGACGCGAGGCATTTGTCCCCAAGGGCGGCCCCGATGGCGGCGACGGCGGTCGTGGCGGCAATGTCGTCATCCAGGCCGATGCTCAGCTGTCTTCCCTGATTGATTACCGCTTTAAGCATCACTTCCGCGCCGAGCGCGGCACGCACGGGCAGGGTGCCCGTCGTAACGGTAAGAGCGGCGAGGACCTGATTCTCAAGGTCCCTATGGGTACCGTGGTGCGCGAGCTCGATCCCGAGACGCAGACCCCGATGTTCGAGATTGCCGACCTGGTCCACGACGGCGAGCGCGTCGTCGTGGCGCCCGGCGGTGCCGGTGGCCTGGGCAACACGCACTTTGTGACGTCGGTGCGCCGCGCGCCCGCGTTCGCTCAGCTGGGCGAACCGGCCGAGGAGCACTGGATCGAGCTCGAGATGAAGCTCATGGCCGATGCCGCGCTCGTGGGCTTCCCCTCGGTGGGTAAGTCATCGCTCATTGCGCGCATGAGTGCCGCTCGCCCCAAGATTGCTGACTACCCGTTTACCACGCTCGTGCCCAATCTGGGCATGGTGCGTGCCGGCGAATATTCTTACGTCGTTGCCGACGTCCCCGGTCTTATCGAGGGCGCGAGCGAGGGCAAGGGCCTGGGTCACCAGTTCCTGCGCCACATTGAGCGTACGGCCCTGATCATGCATGTCGTCGACATGACGGGCGGTTTTGAGGATCGCGATCCGGTTGAGGACTATCGCATCATCAACCGCGAGCTCGAGCAGTATGGCGCCGAGCTTTCGGAGCGTCCGCAGATCGTCGTTGCCAACAAGTGCGACGCGCCGGGCACGGCCGACAAGATTGCCGACCTTAAGCGTGCGGCGCTCGACGACGGCCATATGTTCTTTGCCGTGTCCGCCGTGACAGGTGCCGGTCTCAACACGCTGATGCTTGCCGTGGGCGAGCAGGTGGCTAAGCTTCGCGCCGAGTTGGCTGTCTCGGATGAGCCGGTCGATCTGCGCGACGAGGAGTGGGAGCGTCGCCGCCTGCAGCGTGAGAAGCGTTTCCGCATTGTTCAGGAAGAGCCCGGTGCCTTCCGCGTGGTCGGTCGTGCCATCGAGCGCATGGTCATCCAGACCGACTGGGAAAACGAAGAAGCCGTTATTTACCTGCAGCATAAGTTTGCGCGTATGGGTGTTGACGACGCGCTCGAGAAGGCCGGTTGCCGTGCGGGCGACGAGGTCCGCATTTGCCAACGCGCCTTTGACTTTGAGGGCGCTGAGGACTTCTCGGAGTACGAGGAGCTCGAGGATGCTGGCGAGGACGTTGCCGTTGAAGTCATTGACGTGGCCGATGCTGCGGATGAGGGCGTCGAGGTTGTCGATGCGGCGGATGCCGCGGGCGATGCCGAGACCTCGGAGGGCGAGTAAGCCATGTCGCTGCGCGGTGGAATCGGTCTGCCCGAGCTTCCTCTAGAGGACGGGCAGGAGTTTAGGCTCGGCATTATGGGTGGCACCTTTGATCCCATCCATTACGGGCACCTGGTGACCGCCGAGCAGGCGCGCGAGTCGCTCGACTTGGACGCTGTGCTCTTTATGCCGGCGGGCTCTCCTGCCTTTAAGCTTGACAAGCCGGTGACGCCTGCCGAGGACCGTTATGCCATGACGGTCCTCGCCACCGCTGCGAACCCGGCCTTTTTGGCGAGCCGGTTCGAGATTGACCGTCCGGGTGTAACCTATACGGCCGATACGCTTCATGCCCTTCGCGACTTTTACCCGCCGCAGGTAAAGCTCTACTTTATTACGGGCGCCGACGCGATTATCGATATTGTGACCTGGCATGATGCCGAACGAATCGCTGAGCTTGCTACCTTTATTGCGGCGACGCGACCGGGCTTTGATATCGATACGGCGCGTGCCCGAATCAAAGAGTCGGGGCTGCCGTTCGACGTGCGTTATATCCAGATTCCGGCGCTGGCAATCAGCTCGACGAACATTCGTAAGCGAGTTGCCCGCGGCATGAGCGTGCGCTATCTTACGAGCGAGTCCGTGCTCGGCTACATTCGCAAACGCAGGCTATATGCCGATTTGGGCCAAGAAGATTTTGAGTGATGGGGGTCTACGTTGTCGGTAGAGGATCAGTTTGAGGGCGATGAGCGCGCGCTGCTCAAGCGCATTCAAGAGCTGCTCGATGTTCGCATGAAGGATAAGCGCAAGCGCTATGTGCATTCGCTGGGTGTTGCCGAGACCGCTCTTCATCTGGCCGAGGTCTACGGCGTTGACCGCTTTGATGCCGCTGCCGCCGGCCTGATCCATGACTGGGACAAAGTGCTCTCCGACGACGAGCTGGTCACGCGCGCTCTGCATTACGGCATTAAGATTGCCGGCTCTCCGTCTGCCGCGACGCCGCTTTTGCATGGCCCTGTTGCCGCCTATGAGCTTCCGCAGCTTTTCCCCGAGTTGTCGCCGGCCGTTTTCCAGGCTGTCGACCGTCACACCGTGGGCGCCTGCGACATGACGCCGCTCGATATGGTGGTCTTTGTGGCCGATGCCATTGAGCCCAACCGCCACGGCGACTATGCCCATGCGCTGCGCAAGATGGTGGGGGAGTCGACGCTCGACGAGTTGTTCTTCTCCTGTTTTGCGCAGGGTTTGGTCTATGTGATCCAGTCCGGGCGCTATCTTTATCCCACGGCTATTTCGATTTACAACCATTACGCCCAGCTACGCTAGCTCGGGCTGTCTAGAAAGAGGTATTCCATGGCCGACGAGACCATGACCGACGAACAGATTCTTGAACGTGTGGAGCACAAGAGCTTCGCCGCCACGTCCGACCGCACTGCCGCCTCGCTGTCCGCGAGCGGTGTCGCCGCCGAGGATGTCGCCCGCGCCGCCGCGCAGGCCGCCTACGACAAGAAAGGCGAGGACGTTCAGGTGCTCGACCTGACTGAGCTTTCCGATGTGTGCGACTACTTTGTCCTTGCTACCGGCACCAACAACCGCCAGGTTGATTCGATCGTCGACGAGATTGAGGAGAAGGTCGCCGAGGCTTGCGGCGAGCACCCGTTTTCCATCGAGGGCCGCGAGCAGAAGACCTGGATGCTCATGGACTACGGTTCGGTCGTCGTCCACGTCTTCACTCCCGAAGCCCGCGACTTCTACCGCCTCGAGAAACTCTGGGGAGACGCCCCCCAGCTCCCCCTCAATCTCCTCTAGAGCTTTGCTTGGGCCAGGGCTTTTTTAGCTACTCTTATCCGTTTGCCGGGCAGTTGCGGTTTTCCGCACCTGCCCGGCTTTCTTTTTGCCCAAAGGCTGTTAATCGTTGAAGCGGGATTGGCGGCCGAAGGAAAGGGCGGTGTCACCGAATTTGTCTCGGACGGCGTCGATGGCGACGGAGAGGTCGCGTCGGTCGCTGGATTGGGCTCCGCGGTCATCGATCTCGCAGAACAGGTCGGTCTGGATGCCGCCTTGGTGGTCGAAGTCGCTCATGCCGATGCCCGCTAAGCGAACATGCATGCCATCCTGCCAGATGTTGTCGAGCAGTTCGAGTGCAACCGCCACGAAGATGTTCTCATCGTCGGTCGGATGAGGCAGCCGGCGCTGTGCCGTACGCCCGCTGCCATACGAATACTTAAGCTTGAGCGTTACCGTGGCACCCGTCAGCCCCTGACGGCGCAGGCGGCGTCCCACTGACTCTCCCAACAGCGCAATCGCCGCCTCAATATCCCCACGCTCAGTTAAATCTTTAGCAAAGGTGCGTTCATTGCTGACCGACTTGACCTCGCGCTCTTCATCGAGGCTCGTGACTTCGGAGATTTCGAGTCCGAGCGCACGCTGGCGCATGCGTTCGCCGTTGACGCCAAAAATAGAGGCCAAGGTGGATTCCGGTGCACGTGATAGCTCGCCGAGGGTGTAGATGCGCATGCGGCGCAGTCGCTCCTCGGCCGAGCGCCCGATGCCGCTCATGGCAGATACCGGCAGCGCGGCCAAAAAGCGCTGCTCGGTTCCGGGGCGCACGATGGTCAGCCCAAACGGCTTATCCCGCTCGCTTGCGATCTTTGCGACCGTCTTGTTGCAGCCCACGCCAATGGAACAGGTCACTCCCAGCCCTGCCACGCGGTCGCTTATACGCTGCGCAACCAGCAGCGGGTCTTCGGGCGCAAAGCGACCCGGTGTGATATCGATAAAGGCTTCGTCGATGGATACGCGCTCCACGCGCGGCGTCTCCTCGGCAAGAATCGCCATGACCTGCGCGCTGACCTCACGATAGCGATCAAAATGCCCATGCGTCCAAATGGCTTGCGGGCACAAGCGCCGCGCCTCGGCCGAGGCCATGGCAGAGTGCACGCCAAAGCGACGTGCCTCATATGAACACGTGGACACGACGCCACGCGAATCGGCGTCTCCGCCCACGATGAGCGGTTTTCCGCGCCATTCGGGATGATCGAGCATTTCCACGCTCGCAAAAAACGCATCAAGGTCCATCAGGCCCACCGCCGGACCCGTCCAGGGAGGCGGCGTGACGCCCATGGCATCCTCATAACCGTATGTATGTTCGCGTCTTTCCATGTCATGAGTATACCGCGCAGCTCATGTGGGGTGCGTGTATGTGCTTGCAAATCCCGAATTCTTGTCTAAGATATGGATTTGCCCTCGACTACACCGAAGAAGTTGGTCTCACGGACTTCACCTGCCCGCGTCGATGGCGTATTATGTTCAACTGTTTGTTTGTAGTTGCAGCCTAAAGCTGCTTGGTTGGAGGAGTTTCCTTTGGCAGTCAAGATTCGCCTTGCTCGTCACGGCGCTAAGAAGCGTCCGTACTACCGTGTCGTCGTCGCCGATTCCCGCGCCCCGCGTGACGGTCGTATCATCGAGGAGGTTGGCCGCTACAACCCGATGACCGCCCCCAAGACCATCAACCTCGACCTCGAGAAGATCGCCGACTGGCAGTCCAAGGGCGCTCAGCTCACCGACGCCGTCGCCGCTCTGGTCAAGGCCGCCAACGAGGGCGAGAAGACCGAGACCGTCGTCAAGAAGTCCAAGAAGCAGCTCGCCAAAGAGGCCGAGGCCGCTAAGGCTGCCGCTGAGGCCGCTGAGGGCGCCGAGGAGTAAATCGTGCCTGAGGTTGACGCTGCACAGCTCGAGGGTGAGGCAATGCTCTCAGATCGCATCGCCGATCTCGTCGAATATCTCGTTGTTCAGATCGTCGACGACCCGGATTCCGTGAGCCTTGAGGTCATCGATGGTGATGACGCCTCTACGATTGAGGTTTCGGTCGCCGAGGATGACGTCGCTAAGGTCATCGGCCGTCGTGGCCGTACCATCAAGGCCATTCGCACGCTCGCCCGTGCGCTGGCCGCTCGCCTCGACACTGCTGTCGAGGTAGAGGTTCTGGGCTAGGACCTTGAGGTCCCAGTACAAAAACATCGCCCGTGTGGTCAAGCCGCACGGAAGGAAGGGGGAGGTCCTCGCGCAGCCGCTGCGGGGGCTTCCTTCTGTATTAGAGCCGGGTATGCGCGTCGCCCTGACGCCGCCGGCGCTCAAGCGCGACCGCTTTTGCACGGTCGTGTCCGTTACCGATACGGGCGATGGCGATCTGGTCTCGTTTGAGGGCATTGACGACTTGACGGCCGCCGAGGGCATCACGGGATGCTACGTGCTGGCAAATCGTGACGATTTTGAGCTCGATTCGCTCGACGCTGCCTATACCGACCTGATGGGTCGCGAGGTGGTCGACGAGCGCTTCGGTTCGCTCGGCACGATCGTAGAGATCATGTCGACGCCCGCTAACGATGTTTGGGTTGTCGAGGGTGATCGGTACGGCGAGGTACTGATTCCCGTGATCGAGCAGGTCGTGCTCGATCTTCCCGATGCAGGAACAATTTCCGTCCACGTGATGGACGGCCTTATCGATATGGACAAGTAGGGAGGAAAACATGCTGATTGAGACCCTTTCGGTCTTTCCCGAGATGTTTGAGCCCGTCATGTCCACGTCGATTTTGGGCCGCGCCCGCAAGGCCGGCCTTTTTGATTTTAAGGCGTATAACCTGCGCGACTGGACGCACGACCGCCATCGTACCGTCGATGACGAGCCGTACGGCGGCGGGCAGGGCATGCTCATGAAGGTCGAGCCTATCGCAGAGGCCATCGAGGCCATTAGCACAGAGGGTCCCAAGCCCACTGTGGTGTTCTTTACCCCCTGTGGCGAGCCCTTTACGCAGCATGTGGCCGAGCGCCTGCTCAAAAGTGAGCGCCTGTTGTTTGTGTGCAGTCGCTACGAGGGCGTCGACGAGCGTGCGTATGCGTATGCCGATGAGCGTCTGTCGATCGGCGACTACGTGCTTACGGGCGGCGAGCTTCCCGCTATGGTCGTTGCCGATGCCGTCGTACGCCTGATTCCCGGCGCCCTGGGCGACGAGATGAGCAACGTCGACGAGTCGTTCTCGACCGCCGAAGACGGAGGACTGCTCGAGTACGCGCAGTACACCCGCCCCGCCGAGTTCAACGGCGAGGGCGTGCCGCCGGTGCTTGTGAGCGGCGATCACGCCAAGGTCGATGTCTGGCGTCGCAAGAACGCCATCGAGCGCACCTGCCGCTGGCGTCCCGACCTGATCGAGACGGCGCGGCTCACGCCCGAGGAGCGCGCTTACGCGCAGGAGATTTTGGACGCTTCGTATTCGCAGAGCGAGGAGTGAGAATGGTTCCATCGCAGCATTCCGCGTTGAGGGGCGCTTTTGAGTGGATCGCGGTCATCGCGATCGCACTGGTCGCCACCTTCTTGATTCGCTCGTTTGTGGTCGAGCCCTTTGTGGTGCCCACCGGCTCCATGGAGTCCACGATCGAGATTGGCGACCAGATCCTGGCACAAAAGGTGAGCCTCGAGCTCGGTCAGCCCGTCAAGCAGGGCGATATCGTGGTGTTTCACAACCCCGATGGCACCTCCGAGCATGATGTTCTTGTCAAGCGTGTTATTGCCACGGCCGGCCAGACGGTCGACCTGCAGGATGGCAAGGTGGTCGTTGACGGCCAAGCGCTCGACGAGGACTATACGACGGGCATGAGCTGGCCACTTTCGGTCCAAGCACCCGGCACTCAGGTAAGCTATCCCTACACCGTTCCCGACGGGTGCGTGTGGGTGATGGGCGACAACCGCGAAAACTCTGCCGACTCACGCTACTTTGGTCCCGTCGATCGCTCTGATTTGATCGCTGTGGCACTCGTTCGCTACTGGCCGCTCAACCGCATCGGCGCTATCGACTAAAAACCGCTATAGTACAGTACCTAACCGTGTAATCGTTTCGACGAGGGGATATTAGAGGCATGAACGCTTCATCGCTTTCCTTCCAAGACATCATCCTGCGCCTCCAGCAGTACTGGGGCGAGCAGGGCTGCGTCATTATGCAGCCCTATGACTCCGAGGTCGGTGCCGGTACCTTCCATACCGCGACCACGCTGCGCTCGCTCGGTCCCGCCGAGTGGCGCACCTGCTATGCGCAGCCTTGCCGCCGTCCCGCCGACGGCCGCTACGGCGAGAACCCCAACCGCATGCAGCACTACTATCAGTTCCAGGTGCTCATCAAGCCCTCACCGGTCAACGCCCAGGAGCTTTACCTGGGGTCTCTTGCTGCTATCGGTCTGGACCCCAACGACCATGACGTCCGCTTTGTCGAGGACGACTGGGAGAGCCCGACGCTCGGCGCCTGGGGCCTTGGCTGGGAGGTCTGGCTCAACGGCATGGAGGTCACGCAGTTTACGTACTTTCAGCAGGTGGGCGGCATCGAGGTCGACCCCGTACCCGTCGAGATCACCTATGGCCTAGAGCGCATTGCCATGTATGCGCAGGGCGTTAACTCGGTTTACGACTTGGTGTGGAGCTACCTGCCCGACGGCACGCCCATGACCTATGGCGACGTGTTCCTCGAGAACGAGCGCGAGTTCAGTGCCTATAACTTTGAGGTCGCAAACGTCGAGATGATGCGTCAGAAGTTTGATGACTACGAGGCCGAGTGCCATTCCTGCCTGGAGCGCAAGCTGCCGCTGCCGGCGTACGACTGCGTCATGAAGTGCAGCCACGCTTTCAACCTGCTCGATGCCCGCGGCGCCCTGTCCGCGGTCGAGCGTGCCAACTACATCCTGCGCGTCCGCGCCGTCGCCAAGGCGTGCTGCGAGGCCTACATGGCCGAGGTCGCCGGAGTCAACGAGAATGCCGACCAGGAAGGCGAGGTGGCGTAAGCCATGGCAGACGCTAAGGATTTCCTGTTTGAGATCGGTACGGAGGAAATGCCCTCCGCACCGCTGAACAATGCCGTCAAGCAGCTTGGCACCATGATCGCCAAGGGTCTCGACGAGGCCGGTCTGGCTCACGGCGAGGTCCGCGTGATCTCGAGCCCGCGTCGTCTTGCCGCGCTCGTGGCTAATGTCGCCACCGCGACCGATGAGGTTCACGAGGTCAAGCGCGGTCCCGCGGCAAACATTGCCTTTGATGCCGACGGCAACGCCACTAAGGCCGCCCAGGGCTTTGCCCGCAAGTGCGGTGTGGCTGCCGAGGATCTGGTCCGTCGCGAGGACACCGACGGTCGCGAGTATGTGTTCGCCGAGAAGAACATTCCCTCCGCACCGGCTACGCCGATTCTGACCGCTCTGTGCGAGAAGACTATTGCCGGCCTGCAGTGGCCCAACTATCGCTCCCAGCGCTGGGGCCACGAGCACGCGACGTTCGTGCGTCCTGTCCGTTGGATCTGCTGCCTTCTGGGCGAGGACGTTGTGCCCGTGTCGTTTGCCGACGTGACGAGCGGCAACACCACGCGTGGTCATCGCGTACTTGGCCCTGGTGACCATGTGGTTGCCAGCCCCGCCGTCTACGAGCAGGTGCTCGAGGACGCCGGCGTGCTTTCTGCCGAGCGTCGTCGCGAGGCCATCCTCGCCGGTATCGCCGAGGTCGAGGCCGCTCGCCCCGGTTGCCATGTCGACACGCCCAAGAAGGTCTTTGAGGAGGTCATCAACCTCTGCGAGTGGCCGACGGTGCTCGTCGGTACCTTCGATGAGGAGTTCCTCAAGGTCCCGCACGAGATTATCTGCGAGTCCATGCTCACCAACCAGCGCTACTTCCCGATCTATGACGGCGAGGGTAAGCTCACGCGTGAGTTCGTGGTCGTTTCCAACAGCAAGCCCGAGAATGCCGAGCGCGTGATCGACGGCAACGAGCGCGTTGTGCGTGCCCGTCTGGACGATGCCAAGTTCTTCTACGAGGAGGACTTGAAGATCTCCCTCGACGAGTTCCGTGAGCGTCTGGCCAAGGTTGCCTTCCAGGAGAAGCTCGGTAGCGTGCTCGCCAAGTCCGAGCGCATCGAGCAGCTCGCGCTCGCTATTGCCCGTGAGGCACACCTGGGTGCTCACCTGGCAGCCGATGCCGCTCGCGCCGCGCACCTGTGCAAGGCCGACCTGGTATCCAACGCCGTCGTCGAGTTCACGAGCCAGCAGGGCGTGATGGGCGGTTATTACGCGACCGCGATGGGGGAGAACGACGAGGTCGCTCATGCTATTCGCGATCACTATCGTCCTCGCTTTGCCGGTGACGAGCTGCCCGAGGGCACCGCTGGCTGCATCGTGGCCTGCGCCGATAAGCTCGATACCATCGCCGGTATCTTTGCCATCGGCGAGCCCCCGACCGGCTCTTCGGACCCCTACGCGCTGCGTCGTGCCGCTATCGGCATCATCAACATCCTGCGCGACCGCTTGCCGATCGACCCCACGTCGCTCATCGACTTCGCCCTCGAGCTCTATAGCGAGCAGGGTATTGAGTTCGACGCCGCCAAGGTCGCCCAGCAGGTTCGCGACTTCTTCCATGGCCGCCTGGTGAGCATGGCCCGCGACGAAAAGATCCCGGCCGATACCGTTGCCGCCGTCTCCGCGGTGCACATCATCGCCCCGTCCGTCTTCTTCGCCCGCTGCGCCGCCCTCGACGAGGCCCGCAAGAACGACGCCGAGACGTTCGACAACCTTGCGACCGCCTATGCCCGCGCCGCACACATCTCCAAGCCCGAGCTGGGTGCGGAGTACGACCGCGGCCTGATGGGCGAGGCCGAGCTCGCGCTTGCCGATGCCTCCGAGGCTGCTCAGACCGCTGTCGATGCCGCCCTTGCTGCCGAGGATTACCCGGCCGCATTTGCCGCCCTTGCCGCCCTGCGCGCGCCCATCGACCGCTTCTTCGATGAGGTCATGGTCATGGACAAGGACGAGCAGCTCCGCGATAATCGCCTTAAGCTGATCAACCGCTTCGAGGCCGTTTTCTCCGGCATCGCCAACATCGGTGAGCTTGCCCGCAAAAAGTAAGCCAGCCTGCGCATAAGCGCAAAAGGAGCCCCGCATGGATTGCCCGGTCACCGCTCGTCCCACCGTTATCGTTATCTCCGACTCGCTCGGTGATACCGCTTGTGAAGTGGTGCTTGCGGCGTCCGGGCAATTTGATGAAGGGGCTTTTCTTCTCTTGCGCCTGCCCAAGGTGACCTCGGTGGAGCAGGTGGAGTCGTTTGTGGGCCCGCGCGTCGATGCGGACCATCGCGATATTGCCGTGTTCCACACCATTGTCGATCCGGCGCTTCGCGCCCGCGTGCTCGATTACCTGGGCATGCTGCATATTCGTTCGGTCGACCTGATTGGCCCGACGCTTGCCGTGCTGTCGTCGCTCATCGGTGTGCCGCCCAAGGGCGTCGCGGGTGTGATTCACAAGACCGATGACCGCTATTTCCATCGCATCGAGGCCATGGAGTATTTCGTTGAGCACGATGACGGGCGCGGCTGCGACGATCTGTCGGGAGCCGATATCGTGCTGCTGGGCGTATCGCGTACGTCCAAGACGCCGCTGTCGATGTATTTGGCCTATCAGGGCTACAAGGTCGCCAATGTCCCACTGGCGCATGGCATGGAGCCGCCCAAGTCGATTTACGAGGTCGACCCGATGCGCCTGTTCGGCCTGATTTCGACCGTCGATGTGATTTCCGAAATTCGCGATAGCCGCTTGGGCGATGACTACGCTCGTGCCGTTGCCGGCTCCTATGCCGAGCCCGAGAGCGTGCACAGCGAGCTCGAGGAAGCCCGTGCGCTCATGAAGCGCCTAGGCTGCCTTGTGGTGCGTACCGACGGCAAGGCCATCGAGGAAAGCGCTGCCGAGATCATTAGCCACTTGGAGGAAATCCAAGAAGCCCGTGCCCGCCGAACCGCCCGCCGAGCCCAGCAAAGTTAACTCATTTCGGTAGCTAAAAATGCACCGTCTCAAAAAGACTACCTAAAAATAATGCACGATATTGGTAAAGCGATTTAGCAAAGAACCTGCATTTGACC